>NZ_JBZXDO010000005.1:0-264406 GCF_058725505.1 Serratia sp. A07 | reverse complement strand
AGGAAGCCGGCAAGGTTGGCGCTTTGAGTGGATTTACCTTCGCCCCCTTTGGTTGAGACCATAGGGATAACGCGAGGTGCCGGGTGGCTAACACCCATAGATGTGGATTTAGCTAATTTATGCATGTTTTACACTCGAATTTATCAATTCGCGTGTAAACGGTTAAATTATATATACTTTAACAATTTTGCAACAAGCACAGGGATTGAAAATCCCCGTGTCCTTGGTTCGATTCCGAGTCCGGGCACCATATTTAGAGAACCCAGCCTATGGCTGGGTTTTTCGCTTTCTGGAGTACGGACTCTCCATCGAACTACGTTCGATTATTCGGCCCAAAGTCCTCACCCTGCGGGCCAGCGCTAAAGCGCTGTTCAACGCGGCGCAGGCGCCGGTTGTCCGAGTCCGGTCGCCCTATTTAGAGAACCCAGCCTATGGCTGGGTTTTTGCTTTTCAGGGACAGGACTCTCCATCGAACTGCGTTCGATTATTCGGCCAAAGGCCTCACCCTGCGGACCAGCGCTGAAGCGCTGTTCAACGCGGCGCAGGCGCCGGTTGTCCGAGTCCGGGCACCCTATTTAGAAGAACCCGCCTATGGCTGGGTTTTTGCTTTCTGAGATACGGACTCTCCATCGAACTACGTTCGATTATTCGGCCCAAAGTCCTCACCCTGCGGGCCAGCGCTAAAGCGCTGTTCAACCCAGCGCAGGCGCCGGTTGTCCGAGTCCGGGCACCCTATTTAGAAGAACCCGCCTATGGCGGGTTTTTCGTTTTCTGGGATACGGACTCTCCATCGAACTACGTTCGATTATTCGGTCTGAAGGCCTCATCCTGCGGGCCAGCGCTAAAGCGCTGTTCAACCCGGCGCAGGCGCCCGTTGTCCGAGTCCGGGCACCATATTCAGAATAACCCGCCTATGGCGGGTTTTTCGTTTTCTGGGATACGGACTCTCCATCGAACTACGTTCGATGATGCGGCCAAGGGCCCGCTCGGAAGAAGGCAAAGTGCAGCGCGTGGTCGATCTGCGGCCGCGCTGAGGCGCAGTACATACATAGCGGGACATCAGCAACGTCCTAAGCTCGAGGATTGGCTCAATGGCTGAGTGTCTAAAAGCATCCGCTGCAATGCTCTCATGCAGAACTATTCCTACAAAACGGACTCCGGCATTGATCGCGACCAGAGCCGAGAAGAACTATATAGTTAATGAACGTATACCGAATAACTGTTTGAGCTGAAAATCAACGGCTGGAAGAACCGGTGAAAATAAATGACGAGTGGTTTTATACGGAAAAATTTTTCCCTGGTTTACTATGTGGTCTCTGATTTTTAACGGGCAGAAGGGCTCACCATTATTCCAGTCGTGTACTCTCACGCGTACATCAGTATAATCAAGCAATATACAAGGAAGGTACATTAGCCCAAGATTATTGGCCACACGATATCGATGGTTGCCATCCATAATGATCCCCGTGTGCTTTTCAATGGGAACGGGTGTTATCCATTTTTGGCAACGCGCTATCTCCTCTGTTAATGCTATAACATGTTCCATGTTGACCTCTTCAGAGGGACGGATCAAGGCAACTGGGTGTAATATTACCTCATACTGCATGTTCACCTCACCTGAAATTTTCAAGGGCATTAAGTAAGATATCTATCTCATCTTCACTGTTATACGCATGAACGGATGCACGAACGACTGACTCCAGCCCACGATTTCGCATGTCAATGAATGTCGAACTAAATCGAGAACATGAGACATTAATTCGACGTGGTTGAGCCGATAGGTATTCCTTAACAGATTCAGCTGTTTTATTTTTAACTGTAAATGTAACTATTCCTGATAGATTATCTCCTTTATCCTGTAACTGAACGTGCGGTATACATTTCAGGCCTAAGCGAAGTTGCTTAGCCAACTTAAAAATTCTTTGCGTTACTGTATCTTGCCCTAACGAAAGCGCATATTTCGCGGCAGCCCCCAGGCCAAGCCTGTCAGCGATATTTGCCTCCCAGCATTCGAATCGTCGGGCTCCCTCGCTAATATGATAACTCTGCTCATCTATAAGTCTTGCAGCATGGTGATCAAGCCACACCGGTTCAATATTCGAACTCAGGGTGCTGTCCATCCATAAAAAACCCGTACCGCGTGGAGCTCGCAGGTATTTACGCCCTGAGGCTGTTAACACGTGGCACCCAATTTTTTGGACATCAAGTTGTAAATGTCCAATACCCTGGCAAGCATCAAGGAAAAACCACACGCCAGCATCACGAGCAAGGGCGCCCATTTTTTCTACCGGCTGTATTGGTCCCCCATGAGTTCCCAGTATTGGGAGGCTGATTAATCTGACCCGAGGGTTGCCAAGGGCATGTTGTAATTGCTTCAGACAAACAGCCCCCTCCTCATCCGCTTCCAGAATCTTGATCTGAATGCCATCACGTTTTTGTCGTTGCAGGTAAGGTATATAATTACCTGCATATTCAGTGGTCGAAGTCAGGATGATATCTCCAGGGCGCAAGGGAAGAGAGTAGAATGCGATGTCCCAGGCCCGGGTAGCATTTTCCACAAGCGCGATATCTGCAGGCTTTGCCTGGATCATTTTCGCCAGATAACCATATATATCACCAAGCCATTGGCGCTCACTCTCTGCGGCTTCATACCCACCGAGGGTAATTTCTTTTAAATAGTGTTCATGCACAGCCTGTATAACCGGGACAGGCATTAAGCTTGCTCCTGCATTGTTAAAATGAATAACATGCTCAGTCCCTGGCGTGTCAGCGCGGAGTTGTGCCAGACTTAACGTCATGGGTATTCTCCTCTTTTTTCAGGCTTACCATATACCCGGATTGATACGGAACGGGAAGAAATTCCTGATGCATACGACGGAATGTGTCATCAGGGGCCAGGTCCGCGAATAATTGTGGATGTATCCATCTGGCGAGTTGCTGGATGGCAATAACGTCATACGGGCTGTTGTAGAACTGATGCCAGATGGCGAAAAATGCGCTATTACGGCGGGCAGTGCTATCTGCATAAGCTGGACGGGTGGTGAACCATGCCAGCTTACGCCTGGACTCCTCGATATTGACGCCCGGTCCGAGAGGGATCCACCTTCCGCCAGGAACGAAGGCCTGAAAATTCCCGCTGGTGAGTATGACGACATCAGGATTTGCAGCTATCACCTTTTCAGGATTTAGCGTAAAAAATGAACCGGGAGCAAGATTGGCTGCGATATTGTCTCCTCCGGCTAATTTAACAAAACGCCCAAAACTCCCCTTTCCAAAGGTCATACAGCATTCTTCTGAATAACCTCCAAGACGTTCTAAAAATACCTTTGGCAATGGCTTCTGTAATTTTAAAGTCCTGGATATGACGCGTTGTAACTCACTATCGCGAAACTTTAAATAGGCTTCAGAGCGTTCCGATTGACCAAATAACTCGCCAAATAGTTTCACTGTAGGAGGAATATGTGCAATAGGGTCATACCGAAAATCCACATAGACAATTGGGATACCCGCACTGGCAAGTGCGGCTTCATACCCTGAGTCAACAATGGCATTTCGCGCATCCATATTCATGATGATGACGTCAGGTTTCAAATTAATAGCCTGTTCGATATCGAAGGTCCCTTGCTCGCTGCCTCCAAATGTCGGGATTTTCTCCAGTTGTGGAAACTGTTGCCGGTACTGCTGCCATGTTGCCGGATCTGACTGTATTAAATCTTTCCGCCAGGCCACTATCCTCTTGGCAGGATTTTCTTTATCAAGCATTGCGACCAGATACAGTTGGCGCCCTTCCCCAAGGATGACACGCTGTACCGGTAATTTGATGTTAACGGTTCGGCCAAGGAGATCGGTTACAGGCGTCACCGTCTGTTCAGCATGAGCAACTGATGAGGTTAACAATACAATAAAGAGCACAAGTCGTAATATCATTTTTCATAACCTATTTTCTTGTTGAATTCCCTTGAAGAACGGCTGATTTTTAACGTAATCATTAAAGTCATGGAATACATGACCACAACGCAAAGAAACAACGCTGACAACCCCGGCCAGAGAAGGACTACGCCCCCCAAAGCAATACCTATGATGGAGGCGAACTGGCTGATGCTCTGGACCACCCCCAATATATACCCTTGCATACCTTCGGCTGTTGTGCGCGAAATTAATGCGGTAAGCACAGGCGTGGTTGCGCCAAGGAGAATTCCCCATAAAAAATAAAGCCCGATAAACCAGCTGGTTTCCCTTACTGTAGCCAGCAGCAGCGTTACCAGGATACATCCCATGATGATCCCCACCATTCGGTAGAGCGTGCTGGCTATATCGTGCGCTTCAAACCATCTTGCCCAGAGAGACGCTGATACAATCACTCCCGTAGCCTGTAATCCATAAGCTAATCCTGTTAGCCAATTAGGGGCATTGAACACCGTGCTGACATAAAGAGAAAAAGGCGTTTGCGTAATCATGCGGCTCATTAATAACAAGCCAAGAACCGTCAGTAAGCCAACAATGACGCCATTGTTGATTCCAGTTGGAGTCCTTTTCTTATCTTTTGAATGAACAGCTGAAGTAGACGAGACTCCATGAGGAGCATCAGCAGGTAATATGAAAAGAACAATCAGTGCACATAGCGTACAAATAATGAATGCGCTGACGTTTATCCAGAAGAAACTCAGTAGATCGAGAATGGCTCCCCCGATAATCGCCCCTGCCAAAGAGCCTGCGTTGGTCGACACCTGCAACCAGGCAAAAAGTCTCGTACGCTGTGCCGCTGGCACCATTGCAATACCATAGGCCTGCGCCGGCGCAATATAACCCGCACAGGTACCCTGTAAAAAACGTAAAATAAGCACCAGCCAGACGTCATTGGCGAAAGCAAGCCCAAGTTGCGTTAATGCCAGGCCCATCAGTGCGCGGATCATCATGACTTTATTGCCCGTTATGTCGCCTACCCGCCCCCAGAATGTGCTGGTTAGCATAACGCCAAGCATCGGTGCTATATACACCCCTGTGCCAGCGATGCTCAGTAGTTCTGTGGACGTCATGCTTTCGATATGAAGCGGCCAAAAAGGGCCGCTCATTTCCATCGCTCCCATCGAAAGCAGTTGCACGATAAACAGAAACTGGACAATAAAAGTCACACTGCCCGTTACGCGCATCCTCATTCCCTCCTTATCGTTGGCCAATCGGCGGGGATCGGGGAGCGGGCAATCTTCCCTCCCATATACTCGCAACACCAGTAATAGATTTCTTCTATATATGGTGTTGGCACCTTGAGCCTCTGGCCGATTAAAACCAGCAGGCTTAAACCGCAGCCAATATCTTCCCGAAAGACCCGATGGTTTTTGTCAAAAATAAAAGTGTCGGATCGCCCTTCGCGGATCAGAGGCAGCGGGATCCCCTCATAGGCCTTATTCGTTCGTAAAATACTGAGGAGTGTTCTGGGGTCAGAAATTGAGTCACCGTATGCCTCGACTATTTCCTGCTGCAATGGCTGCACAGAGCTGAGATCGATACCCAGTGAAAGTTCGGCAGCTTTACATAAGGCCTGATTTTCCTCATCACAGCGAGCAAGGAAATAAGCACCGAGTTCAGGGCAATCACTCCACCAACACGGAATATGATTGAAAGCATGCCCGTGCCACTGCCCCCATGGGCCGATGAGGCCATAAATGACGGAACTGTGCATGATTGGATTTCCTGGTGTAAGGGTAATCTCCAGATAATTAGACAGCAGAGTGACGGGAGCCTCATAAAGCTGCCTCAGATAATCAAGCAGAATATCGGTATTCTCAGGTGTTTCCCGGCGATGAACAGCCACGTACAACTGTGATTTCTCCCCCCCTATCCTGACACTTTTTCCGGGTACAAGATCAAACGCAATATGGGGGACATCTTTCATGCCCCATATAACAATATTCGATAAGCCTCCAAATGCTTTTTCTGCCAGCCAGTCAAATCCGCCAAAACCGGGAATGGCTCCGACGAAGACCTGCTTATGCCGGGGCAGCGCTGGCGCGATGCTTTGAAGCACGCTTTCGCGTACATGGCTTGGGGCAGTAATGATAATGAGATCTGCAGCGGCGCAGGCTTCATCGACTGACGCCGTCATCCTGACGGCAGAGGCTTTTATGACATTTGCATCAGGCATGATCGCATGCAACTGAGCGCCACTGCCTTGATATGCGGTGACAGTTTCTGGCCGGCTAGTGTAAAGAGTTACTGCAACTGCGGGATTTTGACTGAATAAAATGGCAGCAAGGTGGCCCGTACGGCCGGCCCCACATATTGTTACCCTTAACTTCTCGCCTGAGAACATTATTCTCCCTCCTGAACAGAAGAGAGTGCAAACCAGCCATCAAGTTTCTCCCAGACTTGCTCGGAGAGAAGATCCCGTTCTTTGAGCCACTCCTCATTGAAGATCGTATTTAGATATTTTTCACCGCCATCTGCAATAACGAGAGCCACATTCCCCCGAATCGTTCCATTATTGATAAATTCCAACGCTTTATATATTGCACCACCGGTAGAACCGCCAACAAGCAGCCCGAAACGGCGCGCAAGATAGCGTGCAGTTTCAAAAGCGCAGACGTCGGAAACCTGTTCACCATAATCAATGCAGCTGTAATCCAGAACTAATCCGACGGTGTCTCCTTCCGGTGTGCCGGTCCCTGATTGATAATAGGGTTTTCCTGGCTTGCCAAATACGATAGAGCCTTCTGGCTCTACCGCGATCGTAACTGTATCCGGATTATGAACCTTGAGGCCATGCGCTATCCCTGTCATCGAACCGCCAGTGCCAACACATCCAATCCACGCGTCGACTTTGCCAATCTGGCAGATAATTTCACGCACCAGGTCTGCATATCCACCGGCATTGGCCGCATTATCTGATTGGTTCATGAAAACTGCGCCGGGTATTTCACCTGCAATTTCAGCCGCCATACGCTGTCGTTCCACAACCGCGACTTCATTTTCACCATAATTACCCTTAACGTAACGAATATCTGCTCCCAGAGCTCGCATGATGGTAATTTTATCCTGAGCGGCATGATGGTCCACCACTGCAATAAATT
Source organism: Serratia sp. A07 (assembly GCF_058725505.1). Lineage (NCBI taxonomy): Bacteria > Pseudomonadati > Pseudomonadota > Gammaproteobacteria > Enterobacterales > Yersiniaceae > Serratia > Serratia sp. A07. The sequence goes on along the minus strand of NZ_JBZXDO010000005.1, from coordinate 257,339 downwards.
TAAGCCCAAATTCGATAGCCGCAATGGCCAGGCCGATCCCCGTATTTCCTGATGATGATTCAACAATCGTCCCACCTGGTTGGATCCGCCCTGATTTCAGCGCCGCAACAATCATATTTCTGGCCATGCGATCTTTCATGCTCCCGCCAGGATTGTTCTTCTCCACTTTGATATAAAGACGAGAGTCAGATTGCGCCAGCGGTAATTGAATGAAGGGAGTATTGCCAATCAAATCAGTTACTTTTCTGAAGATCATTTTACAACTCCTTAATTGTCAACGGTAAAAATGAGGTTTTGGCGCGAGCTCATGACAGCGGTCAGTCTTGTGGGGAGCGGGTGCCGGTGGAACTGGTTTTCCAGTAAATCCATTTGGTAACCAGCGGTATTGGCAAATATCAGCAAGTCGCCCGGTTCAGGCAGGTGCTTGAATGCAATCAGACGGTTAGTTATAACGTCCTCGTCAAGGCAACTATGACCCGCAATCCATGCTTTCGCAGCAGGAGATGGCTCATGAGAATTCTGACGAATATGAAGCGGATCGCTTAAGAATTCAGAGTTAAACCACGTTTCGCATGCACTGAAGCTACTTCCCTCGACAAAAATAACGTATCCGGAATCACCGTGAGGCCGGACTCGACATACACGAAAAACACTTATGGCGCTCTGGTTGGCCAGACTTCTTCCGGGCTCGACACACAGCGTTAATCCTTCATCGATTAATGCATCGCAGACTCTTTTACCCACAGGGCCCGCACCGCCAAGAAACTGAGTGAGCCAGTGCTCAGCGTTTATATCACCACCATAGGGATAGAAAGCATCCGGGACCCGTCGAGTACGATAGTTTTCCTGCGTCTGTGAGGATAGCCATGCCTTATAGCAATTCCCCTCTACATACTGAACGGGCAACCCTCCCCCGATATCGATAATGCATGGGGAATGGCCAAGACTACGGGCGCAGGCAATCAACGGTAATGTGTCAAAAAAAGCGTTAACCCTGGATACGGGCGAGTAGCCACTAAGATGGAAATGGAAGCCATCGATTTTTAATGGATTACAGGTCTCGAGTTTCTGAAGCACGGCACTCACTTCACTGGATGACATACCAAAACGGCTGGTATGGCTGAACGCGGGGCGAAGGCGCAGTAGTATACTGATTCGGCCTGTCGGGCTTTTCCAGCATTTAGCTACTTCCATGAGATCGTCCATTTCCTCGACTGAATCCACGACAATCCGCGCCCCCTGCAGAATTAACTCCTGCAAAAAACGTATTGTTTTTGCAGGACCGGTGGCACACAAATCGGTGCCTCTGCATCCAGCGCGGATAGCATCGTTGAGCTCATGCAGGCTGGATACATCAGCCCCTGTTCCGGCAGCGACGGCAGCCTGTAATAACGACTGTGATTTATTGACTTTAACGCCATAATAAAATTTCGCTTCAATACCAAATCCCGCCGTAATAGCAGCCATCGCATTGAAATTATTCTCCACGGTATGCGGCCAAACAATATTGAGCGGAGAACCGTAAATTTCTGATAAGCGAACAAGAGTATCAGGGGACGTCTCTAACCATCGGGCAATAACAGGATCCACATAGGGGGGTAATTCTCTGGCAGGGCTTACCCGCCATGAAGTGGTTTCCCGGCAATAGGTATTTAACAGCGAAGCCATATTAAATCCTCTCAGAAATCAATGGTTACCGATGCAAGGAAGGTGCGTGGCGCTCCCTGCGCAATGGTGCTGTATGACGCCACGCCAGCCCAATAATGGCGATCTAACACGTTCTGAACATCAAAGCGGAAAGTTGCCGGTGTACCGTACACACGCGTTTTATAGGCAGCCCCCATATCTACCGTTGTCCAAGAACGGATAGACTGCGTATTCGCCTGATTGACGTACTGCTTCCCGCTGTAATTAACATGACTGTTCAGGGACAATCCCCGTAGGACAGGGAGGTCATATTCCACACCCGCGTTTGCTTGTACCGGGGAGACGCCAACGGGTTTGTTACCACGAACGCCGGTGGAGGGAGATTTGGTGAGCTCAGCATCAATCAGGGAAAGGCTTCCTGACATTCGCAAATTATCAAGAGGTTTATGGGAGATATTCAGTTCAATTCCTCGGTTCCGCTGCTCGCTATTGGAATTGAATGTATTGCTACTGTCGATTGCACCACTCGGCTTCGTGATCTGGAAAAGAGCAAGACTGTTTTGGATTCCCGCCTCATCGTATTTAATGCCCACTTCGTATTGACGCGATCGGTATGGACGCATCACCTGACCTGCGTTTTGTGCCGTACCAGGGGCAACATCACCTTTGCTGAGCCCCTCAATGTAGTTGGCATACAGCGAAACGGGTTTCCAGGGACGGTAAACCAGGCCAAGCATCGGAGTGACGGCAGAGTCATCATAGGTGGATGAACGATCGCCATTAGCGGCGAAGTTATCGGCACGAACCCTTTGGAGACGCACGCCTGGCGTGATGTCAACACGTCCATCCAGTACGGTCATTGTGTCTGCAAGCGCGAGACCACTTAACTGGCTGGAGGAGGTTTTTGATACTCTGGCTGGCGCAGAAGGCAGGGTGACATCAACGTCTGACGGGGAATAAATATTGGAATCTACCGTTTGCCCCCAAGTGCTGGCGATTGCGAGGCGATCATGGTAATAACTGACCTGCAGCGTCGCCTGATGATCAATGGAACCGGTTGAAAAATAACTTCTTGCGCCAGCTTCTAAAGTATAACGATTCACCTTAAAGCGGAAATTAGTAATCGTCGAGACGACATCCCCTTTGTCGTTAATAATATTAGGGGTTTGCTCTGATATGCGTGAAACCATCGAGCGCCCACCGCCTGCATTCGCAAAAACGGTCACGTTGTCATTAATATCGTATTCTGTGTGTAGCAATGCCCCCTGATCCCGGATTTTCCACCACATCCCCTTTTGCGCGATGTTTGTCTTACCATCAGGAGCATCCGGAACATCAATGCCTGCAGCGACAGTGAAGGGGCGATTTGGGGATTTTACTCGCTGATATTGATCAAGCAGGTCAAGGGAAGCCCTCACCCCTCCGTTCCCATAATCGAGAGCAAGCGCGCCTAATGCCGTATTTTTATAGGCATTGTCGAGTGCCAAATCGCCACCACTACCGCCACCGTTAAAACGGATTCCCCACACCTCACCGTCCGGGGTAACCCACAATTTACCGACATCGACGTATGCACCGAGTTGGTTGTTGGACTCCCAGGTGGTGGTGAGTCGTTTAATATCCTGAGCTGTAGCCCTTTTAGTCACTGCGTTGATGACACCGCCAACCCCTCCATTCGGGGACATCCCATAGAGCCCCGCGCCCGGCCCCTTCAGTAACTCTATTCGTTCGAGATATTGCGGCAATAATTGATAATTTGGTGCCACACCATAGACACCATTGAGTGCCACTTCACCGGTATTGCCTTCACCAATAGGGAATCCACGGATCATGAAAGAATCCAGGATCCCGCCTGAAGGAGAGGTAACCCGCACGGATGAATCATTTTTTATAACATCGCCGAGAGATTTAGCCTGCCTGTCTTCAATGTATCGCGAGGTATATCCCTTGATACTGAATGGCGTATCATGAATGACTTTACTTCCTAATAAGCCAATGTTGGCTTGTTTGGATAGTTCATCTTCAGTTTGTGTAACAGCACTGTCGGCGGTAACGACAACGGTATCTTCCGCGTTCGCAATATAAGGAATTAAAATTTCTACAACAGCCAAAACCAGAAACTTCTTTCTACGATTCATAACCATTATCTCGAGTCCCAGAGTTACCGGCGTATCAATCAGCTAAAGGATTATTAAGGCCGTGCTGAAGTCGATAATCAGTATATTGTTGTAAATGCATGCTCATTAATGAGCGGGTATACCAGGGATGGTTCATAAAATGCTCGCGTTCCTGATGCCAGAAGCTGTCATCTAGCCTTGGGTGAAGTTCTTTAAATACACGGTCAAGTTCTTCGCCAATAACTTTCCACATACGGTTATCTTGGATGCAATAGAAGTGAGTCAGGCAAAGGGCGATTTCATGTAAATGACTGACAAGGCAAGCATCCACGACGAAGGTTCTGACGGGTTCAATATCATCTTCAAACACCGTGGGTAAAATGCCAGGCCAGATATAAGGCTTGAGTTCGTAACCTTGCTTACGGAGTGCCGGGGCCCAGCTGCGGCCATCGCCGAAGTCACGGATAAGCATGGCCACAGCGCGGCCGGAATCATCAAATAAAACCTGCGTATTTTGTTGGTGTGCTTCAAGCGCCACGCCATAAATCAAATACATAGCCAAGACCGGTTTCAGTATGATCCGGGTGTAATGACGAAACCATGTCTCAGGCGTGTATCCTGACAAGGCAATCAGCTCACTGATAAGGGGATCGGATTTATGCGGGAGGGCGGTAAATAGCGATGCAACCGTGATAGCCAATGAATTATCGTTTCTTTTCCACGCATCCGTACTACGAAACACGACGGAGAGAAACTTACCCTCAGCGTCATCCATACGATCTTTATGACGGAAGTGCCATGCGGCATCTTCCCGGAAAAAGTCGAGTTTGCCGTCAAAACCCTGCTCCACATCCAGGATATCCTCAATAATCGTACTAATACGCGGCCCCATGTGAATGGATTTAGCCTGGAGGCTACGCATCTCACTGGTCATCCATATGGCAACGGGCAATTTTATAAAAGGCAATGCCGGGGCCGTCGGAAGCATAGTTCTGAACGACATTGAGGGTGCGGTTTCAATTTCGGGACCAAATGGCAAAAGAATGCCTTCGTCTATTTCTTTGGCGAAATGACCCAGGACCCAATGTTCAAGATGCCAGGGGTGAAGGGGAATGGGCAGCCATTCTTGAGGGTTGTGATGTTGACTTTCGAGCCAGGCGCACCATTCACTCCAGACGCCAGGAAAGGCCGATGACAGCCATTGATGGGTATCCTGAACATGAGGCATCTTCTCGCAATAAACCATGTCGGCCTGTATGGCTCCCATGCGAAGAATGACTCGGGCTCCAAATTCGGCGGACAGGGCCTCGATGTCTTCATCGTTTAATCCAGGCCGGGACTTCCAGGTAGGATAATAAGGGTGGCCTTCCAGAGATCCCCACTGGTCCAGGAGAGTCGCCCCCTCTCTCAAACTGTGATGGCGTCTTATCCATTTAACAAAATAAGACTCCCCCTCTTTCTCCATGTCTTTAGTAATGCTATTCCGCCATTTTGACCGATGCGCTCTGGCCAGCCGGTCATTATGGATACTGTTAGCAACATCTTTATTGAATTTAGCTATACCCTCAGCCGAAGGGCTGAAACTAAATTCATTTTTCAGGACGTCGATCAGTTGTTCATGTGACAGAATCGGTGTTTTGCTCCCGTCGGCTGCCTCGAGGATAATATCACCACGATTAATAACACTATTCGCCGGAAAAACCGCCGTTAGATTTAGCCGAAGGGTATATTCTCCATCAGAGAGGCGGTAATTAACCCTACTTTTATCATCGAAAATCTCAAGTTTCTTTTCATCAAGTAGTTTTTCCGAAAAAAGACAACGAATTATTCGAGAGAGTGCGTTACGAGCCGAAAAATCAGGTTGTGTTGAAAGTGCCTGTCTCGCAAAGCCATTCTCCTCTGCCAGCTCCATCATATTTTCTCCCAAAGTAAGAGGGTTGAAACGATTAGGCGTAAATTGAGAACCTTAAGATCAACGTGATATTTCATTGCTCTCTCAGGTTCCTTGAAAACTTTCAGTCACTACGCTACCATCAAAATAAATTCATGTAAATGATAATCAATATCATTCTCATAACTGTAATCCATGATGAGAGAATCAATTTATATCAATCACTTAGGCGGACAAGGTATGAGTATAGAGATTAGCTATTTGTTTATCCCTGCTAATAAAGAGGTAATGTTTTCGAAGGCGTTGGCCAGTGGTACCGATGCGATCATTATTGATCTTGAAGATGCTGTTCATCCGAACGAAAAGCCCCTTGGGCGTGATAACGTTCTGAGTTGGCTACATAAAATTAATAAGAGCAGCGTTAAAACCGGAATATATATCCGGATAAATCATCCAAACGACAAGGAATTTGATGACGACATCAGTTTACTCAATTCATTAAATAAGCCATTGATTACGGGTGTGATGGTGCCAAAACTGGAATGCAGTGAAACGATAAACCATTTGAAGTCGAGGCTTAATGCCGGAATATCAAGGCTACCCTTTATCGGCATCATAGAAACGGCGCGAGGATTGTATCACTGTGAGAGTATAGCCTGTAGCGGTGTGGTCAGATTAGCGTTCGGCTCTTTAGATTATTCGCACGATATTAATTGTCTGCAAACACCTGAGGCACTTCTCTATGCGAGAAGTCGTATCGTGGTGGCTTCACGGCTTGCCAACCTACCGCCCCCTATTGATTGCGTCACCCCCGAATTTTGTACGCCCGAAACGTTGTTAACGGATTGCTGCCATGCCCGATCTCTTGGATTCAGTGCGAAATTATGTATTCATCCGGATCAAGTCGATGTGGTTGCCAAAGCATTTAGCCCTACTGAGGAACAAATTAAATGGGCTGAAGAAGTGTTAAAACAGTCCAGAGAGAGTTATGCATTCCAGATCGGAGGTTCGATGGTAGATTTACCTTTAATAAAACAGGCGGCCCGTTTAATGGACAATAAATAAATCAGAATGGACATATTAGCAACCCACTCAAATAATATTAATCATAATTATTATTTGAGTGGTTATAGATAAACTCTCTCTATATATATTTAACCGTTCGATATCATTTAACGTCAGGCCAAAGCATTTGCCCCGGAGAGAGTGTCCGACAAGCAAAGAGTAGCCTTCCAGTAAGGAGCCCGAGTCTGCGATAGAGGCGCTGCATTTCGCACAAACCAGGCATGTTGTCACAACGCTCATTTTGGTAAGATTTTCTTATGAATTCATGATAGCATCGGGTAACACTATTACGCTGGCAAGGATGTCAGAGGGACTGAAATCATAGGGACGAAGATGCAGACTGCTATGCAAAGCAATCCCCCCGAAATTACACTATCAGCACTGAGCCATCTGGCCTTTTGTGCTCTTGTTGGGCTGGGTATTGCTCGCCAGGAAGGCGTTGCCAGTACGCCGTTGACTGAACATCTGTTTTTGGTTCGTTGGTTGGCTACGGCTCAAAAACAAAAGCGGTTTCCAAAATGTGTTGCCATTGATATTGCACTCCTGCTTGAGCAGGGACGGAGAAAAGGCCCCGCCAGCAAGCTGCGTGAAAAACTGCAATACCTGTGGCGATCCTGCACTGACCCCCTCATCACCCAATCGGACTTATTTCGACTCACCTATGTTACCGAGAAACTGAGAGAGCAAGGTTGGAAAAACTTCATCATGGACAGCCACATCTGGAAAGATGAACGCTTTTCTGCATCTTCTGCACCCAATGAGTTTTACACGGAAGAAAATACGTTAAGAGCAGCGTTCTCCGATAATGGTGAGTTAACCAATACTTTAGAGTTACGCATCATTGGAGATGTTGAATCACTCTTGGCGCTAATGGCCCAATCAGCTATTTCTGCAAAGCTGATTGAGAGAGGCGAGCTCTTCCATCGGGTCGTGCTGTTTCCCCAATAAGCACTTATATCCAATCACGCAGCCCTGCACGCTCGGCTGAGTCGTGCCACAGTGGCCAGCGCCAGTGTAAAGAAAATTAGCCGCCTTGCCGCCAATGATGCAGCAGCCGCTCGAGATAATGTGGAAAAAAGTCTATTACTACGGGAGGATCACGCAGGATAACAAACAGATTACCGAAGGAATGCTTTTTTCTTGCCGGGAGAATACAGGCAACCCACCTTGCGAAGTGGTCTATACTCCATAGACAAGTAAGCTTTTATTACCAAAGAGACATAACAAGAAGAGGCCCATTAAGAGGCCCTTGCAATCTTCAATTATGTTCCATCAACCCCATCCCATAGTGGATACATTATGGGATGCGTACCCTATTTTTTAGGCGCGGAACAAAGCCTCTCTGGCATCCTGCCGTTATACATGACAAGGTTGCCATCATCTAACTTTGCAAGTTTCAGCACATAGAGTCGTTTGTTAACACCCAGAAAAAATTTTTTCACCTCGCCTAAGGAGAAGTTATCTCATCTAAGATAATTAGGCTATCGATTAAGAACCTCATAATCGCTCTATTAGACCCACTCTTAGTTCGGTACATAGCCGAAACATCAGCATCTTCCCATCCTTCTTGCCATTGATGGCATAGTAGCAAGTCAGGCCTTTATATCAGCGCAATCGCCTTACGCGGGGTAGCCGCTCCTCTTTGAGAGCCCATTGGCATTGAGTCGATGTTCACTAAACGCGCAACACATTTTGTATATGGCATGAACACTTCTTGTCCTATCACTTAACGCTCACAGGGGGCGAATTCTATTGATTCAGGATGAGAACGACGAAGTAAGGGAACCTCTTCCTCAGGCCCCCCCCTGCTCATTCACTCAACAAGCAGCTATGAACAAGCATTCAACCCATTGAATTAAAATGTAAAAAAAGAAGTATAATAAACTGATTTCATAATTTCACTTTTAATTTCATTTTTTCAAAATACCCCCTGATTCTAATATCACGTTATTTCACCTTCTCAGCGCCTATTTTAGGGTTATTCTAAGCAACGAACACCCGATCCCGGAAATGCAAAACGAACGCAGGCTGGCACATACACCAGAAAATCAGATGAGAATCCATACGATGGGTAGCCGCTTCAGGCGATCGTTTTCATGGCGTCGAGACTCAGGGATATCGGATTTTTACGTAGGAATAATCATTAAAACCACATGCAAGCTTTCATAGGGATTTTCATGGAAAGAAATACGCCCGTAGCCTTTACCTAATGTGCTACCAAATTCTAAACGGGCATTTAAAAATTCGGTATTTCTGGCCCGCACACATTTTAATTAAATTTAATTCGTGAAGCTTACTTATAAGAAAAAGGCAGCCTGGTTGCTATAAGCCACCCTATCTGCAGCCGTATTTCTGGGTATTATTCTCATTATACTGGAGCTTATTAATGAATCAGCGTTTGGATATCATCGGCATTGGCCTTGGCCCGTCGAATCTTAGCCTGGCGGCCTTAGGAAGTGAAATAGAAGGGTTTACGGGGCAATTCCTGGAGCGCAAACCTCATTTCTCCTGGCACCCAGGGATGATCCTGGCGGATTGCAGCATGCAGACCAACTTTTTAAAAGACCTGGTGAGTGCAGTTGCCCCCACCAATCGCTACAGCTTTCTCAACTATCTGGTAAAAAACAGAAAGTTCTATCGTTTTCTGACGACGGAACAGCGCACCGCATCGCGTGAAGAGTTCGCCGACTACCTCACCTGGGCCGCCGGCGGGATGGACTCGTTGGCGTTTAACCAAGACGTTCAGCGGATCGAGTTCGACGATCGGCAGCGCCAGTTCGTGGTGACCACCTCGAATATGGTCTTCCACGCCAAACACGTCAGCATTGGTATAGGCAAGAAAATAAAGCTGCCGGATTGCGTGACGGCGCAAAGCGATCGCTGTTTCCACGCCAGCGAAATGATGCTGCGCAACCCCGATTTGACCGGCAAGCGCGTGGCGATCGTCGGCGGCGGCCAGAGCGGCGCCGATCTGTTCCTGAATATTTTTAAAGGGGAATGGGGCCAGCCGGACCAGCTCGACTGGATATCGCGCCGCAACAATTACAACGCGCTTGATGAAGCGGCCTTTGCCAACGAATACTTCACGCCCGATTACGTCGAGAGCTTTTACTCGCTGGATAGCGCGGCCAAGCGGCATATGCTGGCCGAACAGAAGATGACCTCAGACGGCATCACCAGTGAGTCGCTGCTGGCGATTTATCGCGCCATGTACCACCGCTTCGATGTCCTGCGCGAGAAATTATGGGTGCGCCTGCTGCCCAGCCGTTCGCTGACGGCCGTGAAACACACGCTGGATAACGCCTACCAACTCGAAACGCGTCATCATCTCGATCACGGTGAGGAAGCCTTCAAGGCGGACGTGGTGATCTTCGCCACCGGTTATCAGACGGCCACGCCAGAGTTCCTTGAACCTTTGGCCCACCGCCTGCTGACCACTGCGGATGGCGAATACCGCATCGCCCCAGACTTTACCTTTGAGTGGGAAGGCCCGGCGGAGAACTGCTTATTCGCCATGAACGCCAGTATGCACAATCACGGCATCGCCGATCCGCAGTTGAGCCTGATGGCGTGGCGATCGGCCCGGATTCTTAATCGGGCGTTAGACCACAAGCCATTTGATCTGGGAACCACGCCGACGGCCATTCAATGGCGCAGTGAAAGCGTACCACACGCGTTTTAAATACAAGAACGTCTTAATCATTGTCACTACGCTTTGATGGAATTACGTATATGAAAAGACAAGTCATTAAATTTATTACGAAGCAGCTGGCCGTATTGGCCCCCGAATTCAAGGCCAGATTGCTCTACAAAAAAGCATTTGGCAAACCGTTGAACTTGCAGGCGCCATCCACCTGGAATGAAAAGATCAATCACCTGAAGTTGAATGGCTATAGCCACAATGCGTTGGTGAAGCAGTGTGCAGATAAATATGCGGTAAGACAGTACATCAAAGATCAAGGGTGCGAAGAGATCCTTAATGAATTGTACTTTGCCTGTGATTCAGTGAACGATATTCCGTGGGACGCATTACCGGATAAGTTTGTGATCAAAGGGAATCACGGTTCCGGGTATAACCTGATTTGCCAGAATAAAAAATTGCTGAATATCAAGAGCGCCAAAAAATTGATCGATGGCTGGATGAAAGACGATTATTGGAAAACCTATGTAGAGCTCAACTACAAAGGGATACAAAAAAAGATCATTGGGGAGAAATATATCGAATCGGCCAATGGTCACGGGCCTGAAGACTATAAAATCTATTGTTTCCGCGGTGTGCCTTACTGCACGTTGCTGTGTGTCGGCAGAGATACCGGGTCGCCGAAGTATTACTTCTTTGACAAAGATTTCAAGTTTCTGTGCTACAGCGATGACTGCCTGGCCTTGAGCCAGGAAGAAATAGACGCCTTCGTGAAGCCAGAAGGCTACGATGAGCTGTTTGAGTATGCCTCACGCTTGTCCGCGCCCTTCGAGTTTGTTCGCGTTGATTTCTACATCTCCAAAGGCCAGATCATTTTCGGCGAATTGACCTTTACCCCCTCCGCCGGGCTGGATACGGATATCCTGCCGCCAACCGATGTTTTGCTCGGCGAGATGTTGACGTTGCAACAGCACTGATTTTCACCTGGCCCTACGGTGAAGATCGACCACGCCTGAGCAGAAATACCGGCCGGCACGTTTGCTGCCGGTCGGTATTGCCTTGAGGGTTATCGGGCCGAGGCTCTCGCCTGTTCTTCCGCCGTGACGGCAACATCTCCGCCTCCCGCCCTTGGCTATCCGCACCAGCCCCAAGGGCAATACCTCAACCAGATTGCATAACCATTTGAAAAACAATGGCATTGAGCGATTAATAAGAATCACTTACATATTTATAATAAAATGTTCTATATGTATAGGAAGCTATAATATAAGATACCGGAAAGTTTCCCTGGTGTTGTTGTGTGTCTTTGCCCTATTTTATAGGGCTTTTTTTGCTAAACATCGTTGATAACCGTGTGTTTTCACCCTTCTTCGCCGTTTGCTCACCCACAAAAATCATAATAATTTCTAATTAATTGTAATCCTTCTTATTCCTGACTTATCAATAATAACAAGGGGTTGCTATTAACCCGGCAAAGCAACTGGCGGCCCTCTCTGGGCTGCGGCCGCACTTCGCCGTCGGAATGCCCGCCCTAAAGGTAGGTTTTGCCGGCCCCGAACGGATGCTACTATCGGCTTTTTACAAGGATGTTGATCCGCATGTTCTTGTCCAACCGGCATTTTATCTCCGCGCTTCTGGCGCTCGCCATCGGCCTTTGGCTGCCGGGCTCCGTGCTGGCCAGGCCCGACCTGGAACGCAAGATCGGCACTACCGTTGCCGACAGCGATTCTGCAGATTACCGTTTCAGCGATCTGCGCTTCACCTCCGCCGACGGCCAACGGCATTACCGCGTTCGCATCGCCCAGCCGCGCCAGGCCCCTGCGCCTGACGGCTATCCAACGGTTTATTTCCTCGACGGCAATGCAGTGCTGATGGGATTGAATCCCGCCTTGCTGGCCAAATTGGCGGCGGCGAAGCGGCCACCGGTGCTGGTGATGATCGGCTATGACAACGATCTGCGCATCGATGCCGCCGGCCGCGCCTACGACTATACGCTCCCTCTGCCGGCGGGCCTGAAGCAACCGCCGCGGGGCGGCGGGGGCGCGGATGCGTTCCTGCAATTGATTGAAACTCGGATCAAACCGGCGATCGCCGCCAAACTGGCGGTCGATCCGCAGCGGCAAACGCTGTGGGGTCACTCCTATGGCGGGCTCTTCGTGCTGCACACATTGTTCACCCATCCCACCGCCTTCCAACGCTACATCGCCGTGGAACCCTCGCTGTGGTGGGGCAACGGCATGATCCTGCAAGAAGCGCAGCAGATGATGGCGCGACGCCCGGCGCCGGTGGCGAAGCTGCAACTGTGGGTTGGCCTGGCGGAACGCGATCGTGCGGCCCCGCCCGGCGTGAAGAGCCCCGCTCTGCCGGCGGACGCAACGCGTTTATTGGCCGAACACCTGGCGCAGCTCGACGGTCTCGCCGTCGGCTATCGGGAGTGGCCGGCCTTAGGACACGGCGCCATGCTGGATGCCGCCATCGAGCCGGCGCTGAGCAGCGTCATAACAGAGAACTAAATCAGCGGATCAGAAGGTATCGGCCACATTTTCATCTGCGGCGCATATCTTCTGATGAGAAGAGTGTTTAATATCTGAGACAGCGAGTGGCGGGCGCGGGTGGGCGCGTCAAAAAACAAAGTGGCTCCCCCGTCGGCAAGTGAGCTTGCTCTATCCGGTGGAGCCATACAGTACTGCAGTTTTCCCGGTGGGGCCCTGGTGAGGCGCAAGTAGGAAAAGATGGTGTAAGCAGGGCATTTCAGCGTTTTAATACCGCCTGTTTCACTATTTTCTTCTCCCTGTGACGCCTACTATAAGCGCCCCCTCACCCGGCGGAAAAGGGTGAAAACCACCCTTGAAATACATTAACGGAAGTGATATTAGAAGCGGTTAAGGCGAAAGTGCCTAGTTCAGTTTTGAATAATTAAATCAGGGAATTATATTAAAAATGAATATTAATATCACCGACAAACCCAACCCGCAGGATGAAGAGTTCGTTATCGACAGCCTCTGGGCTCACAACCATAAAACCCAGCCCGTAGACATTCACCCACTGTTTCTGACCGTCACCGACGACAACCAGCAGATCGTCGGCGGCCTCGTCGCACGTACCTGGTGGGGCGGCCTGGAAGTGCAGTATCTGTGGGTCGGCGATCGGTGTCGCAAGAGTGGTTACGGCCGCCAATTGATGCAACTGGCCGAAGAAGAAGCCCGCAAGCGCGGTTGCCATATGGCCTATGTCGATACCTTCGATTTCCAGGCCCGGGGCTTCTACGAAAAACTGGGCTACCGGGTCTACGGCGAGCTGGGCGACTACGCGCATCGCCACACCCGCCATTACCTGGCTAAAAGCCTGTAACGCGGCCTGAGCGGCGCAGAGGTAGGTATGGGTTCATCGCATAAAAATAATGAATCTTATTTTAAGGGCCTCATCACCATGATGGAGCACCTGAGCGAGCCCTGGGGCATCAAAGACCAGCTGTCCCGCCACCTTTATATGAATCGCGCCGCTTATCTCTATACCAATACGCCGCTGAATTTCGACGTCGCCGGCAAATATGACCACGAATTCCCCGCCGACTGGGCCGACTCCGCCGCCGACTTTATCGAACATGACAAGATGACCGAAGCGGCGCGCGATCGGGTCACGGTCATAGAAACGCACTACTGGTACGGCAAAGACAGCCTGACGCCGTTTATCAGCGAAAAGCTGCCGGTGTACAACGATGACAAACAGGTGATTGGCGTGATCTGGAACGCCAAGCCGATGAACAGCCTGTCGCCGCTGAAATACATCAATCAGCAAAAGCCCAGCGTGTTGACCACCGAAGTCAATAACGAGCTGTTCACCCGTGCCGAACTCGATGTCATTTTTCTTATGCTTCAGCGATTTACGGTGAAAGAGATCGCCAAAATCTATAACGTCAGCAATAAGACCATCGAAAACCGCATTTATAACATTTACCAGAAGGCCAACGTGCATACTCAGCAGCAATTTGAGGAGTACTGCAAATACGCCAACCTGGATAACTACATTCCCGATCGCCTGATAACCAAAGGCATTCAGTTTATTTGAACCGCAAGGAAGATCTCACCGTGATAAAGATCGAAGATTATCCGCTCACCCGGGTGCCGCAGGATAAAAGAGTTTCGTTTTTAAGCGTGGCCATCGTGCATATGGGCATGTTGACCGCGCTGGACCAGTTCATGCTCGGCGCCGTACTCGGCAACTCCATGACGCTGATTGACGCCTTCACCGCCATTTTCGTCGGCAGCCTGATCTTCGGCGTGGTGACCTACGGCCTGGGGCTGGCGGGCATGCGCGAAGGGATTTCCGGCAGCCTGCTGGCGCGCTGGTGCGGCTTCGGCCGTCTGGGGTCGGTGCTGATCGGCGTGGTGGTGGCCGTCAGCCTGTTGGGTTGGTTCGGCATTCAGAACGCCATTTTCGCCAAGTCGCTCGACTTCGCGCTCGGCAATAAGCTGGGCTTCGGCCTGGCCGCCGGGCTCTCGGGCACGCTGCTGACCATCCTGGTGGCATTCGGCTTCAAAGCGCTGCGCATCGCCGCCCGTATCGCGGTGCCGATGTTCATCATGCTGGTGGCCTATATATCGGTGACCGCACTGACCGGGCATAACCTGCAGGAGATCATCCAGCTGGCGCCGCCGGGTGAACCGCTGACCATCAGCGCCGGCATCACCATCGTCGTCGGCGGCGCCATCGTGGCCAGCCTGATGACGCCCGACCTGACCCGTTACTCCAAAAACGGCAAGCACGTGCTCGGCGTCACGATCTTCACCATCATCGCCGGCGAGTTCGTGGTGAACGGTCTGGCAATCCTGATCGCCAAAACCCTGGGCACCGCCGATGTGGTCACCATCATGTCGCAAGCAGCCGGCGGCGCCGGTTTGCTGGTCGTGGTGTTCTCCACCCTGCGCGTCAACGATCTCAACCTGTATTCCTCTTCGCTGGGCATCGTCAACGCGGTGGAAGGCATCACCGGCAAAAAGCTGAAGTACACCTACACCACCCTGGCGATCGGGATTCTGGGCACCACGCTGTCGGTGCTGGGCATTCTGGACCGCTTTGTCGACTTCCTGACGGTGCTTGGCGTAGTCTTCCCGCCGATTATCGGCATCATGCTGGTGGACTATTATCTGCTGCGCAGCCACCGCAAAATCCTGGACGAGAGCCGCCGCACGGGCCAGCTGCCAAACGAGACGCCAACCATCGGCTGGGCGGCGATCGTCGCCAGCATCGCCGGTGGCGCCGTGGGTCTGGCGACCGAATGGGGCGTACCGACCATCAACTCTCTGGTGGCCGCCAGCCTGCTGTATTGGGTGCTCAAACTGGCCTTCAGCCGGGCGCAAAAACCGCTGGCCTCACAGAAGTCGCTCTGATTTTCGCCCATGAGTTAATGCACTCCTCCGGTGACGGGGGAGTGTTTATGCTCAGGAAAGGTGGGCGTAACGGAAAAGAATGGGCCGATCGCGCGGACAAACGGCCATGATGGTTAGGGTCCCTGGTGTCGGTAGCAAGCTATCTATTAGGCTCAGAGTGTGGCAGCGCCCCCTCTGAGTTTTTTATTATAAAATCGTTGGCTTCAGTGTTTTGATCATAAAGAAAAACTTCAGCTTGAATGAACAGTAGCTCATGAAATCGGCTTTGGTCAACATAAAAGTACACATAAAATTGGCTTTTGTGTTCACTTTTCCATAAGCAAAAGCTAATCAATTGATTTACACAGTTTTATCATCTTTGCAGGTCACCCCGATCGCCTGCGCTAATATCACTGCGCTAAACGGCTGACAAGAAACAATAATTACCACCAATAATCAGCCTGTTACCTCCCCCTCAGCGCCTTTTTATCTGGACAACGCCGACGCGTAAGATATAGTGAAGCCAGCGTAATGTTTGTAAGGACAGCCGATGAAAACCACCAACGCACAGCGCAAAATCAACATCATTAAAAATATTGAATATCTGATGCGTACCCGCGGTGAAACCAAGGCTTCCTTTTCCAACCGCAGCGGCCTGACGCGCACGACTCTCTACAAAATTCTTGACGGAAGAGTGAACAACGTTCAGCAATCCACCGTGAATCGGATTTCCGATTTCTTCGGGGTCTCCTGTGAAGAGATCGAAGACTACGATCTGGAAAAACTGGAGCTGCTCAACGAAACGCTGTCCACCGAGGGCAACAAGAACCCTTCCGCCATCCCGGTGATCCCGCAGTCGCGCTATCTGGCCGTCTCGCAGCGCAAGATCGGGCAGCTGGTCACCGAGTTTCCTCTGACTTATTTCTTCGGCGATGAGTCGAACATGTTGGCAATGAAAATAGAGACCGAAATTAAAGGGTCATTTATTCCCGGCGAAGTCATCATCATCAAACGCCCGCCGGTACTGATTTGCGATTCACCTTTGCTGTATCACTCGGGAAAAAGCGGCTTCTTTGTGGTTGACGACAAAGACAGCGAAAGCATGGACAAACGCCCTCAGGACACCGTGCAATTCCTGGGTTATATCGTTGGAGAAAGGTTATAAATGGAACCGAATCAGAAGTTCAAGCTGTTGGGCTTCACCCGACATGGCACCATCGCGGCCAATGTCATGGTATTGGCCACCGGCAAAACCATTACCATGGGGCTGAATGAGCTGGCCGACAGCGAAATATCAGAAGATCTGAGCCGGCACGAGCTGCAGGCGCTGTACCGCAAACTCTATGGCGACAACAAACAAAAAACCGCCTACGAGCTCAGCGATCGCCACGAACGCTCCTGGTACGCCTACCTGATTATTACCGTGGCGCTCAGCGTGATTTATATTTTCTCAACGCTGTGCGGCGTCAAGCCGATCCAAATCCCGGTGCTGAATCTCATCACGCCCCCGGCGATCTTCATCTACCCGCTCACGTTCATTCTGGTGGACATCCTCAACGAATTCTATGGATTACGGCTGGCCCGGCGCACGATTATCATCTCGTTTATCGCCAACCTGACCTTCGTCCTGGGGGTCTGGGTAACGACGCTGGTGCCGAGCATTCCGCAGTGGGAGTACAGCGAGACCTACAACGGCATCGTGCACAGCATCATGGCGGTGCTGGTCGCCTCGTCGGCGGCCTATCTGATCTCCGAGAACGTCAACTCCTACCTGCTTTGCAAAATCAAAGAGTTGACCAACTCCCGCTACCTGTTTGTGCGCGTGATCACCAGTACCGTTGTGGCTTCGGCCATCGACAGCGTGGTGTTCTGTACGCTGGCGTTCTACAACGTGCTGAGCTGGGACATCATCAAAACCATGATCCTGTCGCAGTTCCTGATCAAGGTGGTTTACGCCCTGCTGGGCGTCGGGCCAATCTACGCCACCCGCAGTCTGTTTAACCGCTACATCAATACCGAACAAGCAAAGGGCAATGAATATGCATATCCAAAAGCAAGATAAGATCACCCATCTTGGCGCGAACTCCGATTATCCGGATCAATATGCTCCCGCATTGCTCGAAGCCTTGCCGCGTGCGCGCGGCCGCGATCTGATCGGCGTGGACGAGCGGCAGCTGCCGTTCAGCGGCTTTGATCTGTGGACCGCCTTCGAGCTGTCCTGGCTCAACGCCAAGGGCAAGCCGGTGGTGGGCATCGGCGAATTTACCTTCCCGCATTCCTCGTCGAACCTGATCGAGTCCAAATCGTTCAAGCTGTATCTCAACAGCTTCAACCAAACGCGCTTTGACAGCGTGGAACAGGTGAGCGCCGCCATGCAGAAAGATCTGTCGCAGGCGGCCAACGGCCAGGTCACCGTCAAGCTCTATCCGGGGCTGGAAGGTTACCCGGCGCAGATCGACCGCCTGCCGGGCATCAACATCGACGATCTGGATATCGCGGTCGACGACTTCGCCTTCAAACCGGAATATCTGAGCGGCGCGGCCGAGAGAGGGGAACCGGTGTCGGAGACGCTGTCTTCCAACCTGCTGAAATCCAACTGCCTGGTCACCAACCAGCCGGACTGGGGCAGCGTCGTGATCCGCTATGAAGGCCGCAAAATCGACCGCGAAAGCCTGCTGCGCTACCTGATCTCTTTCCGCCAGCACAACGAATTCCACGAGCAGTGCGTCGAGCGTATTTTCAACGACATCAAGCAGAGCTGCCGTCCGGAAAAACTCAGCGTATTCGCGCGCTACACCCGCCGCGGCGGCCTGGATATCAACCCCTTCCGCAGCGATTTCGAAACGGCGCCGGCGCTCGGCCGCCTGATCAGACAGTAAGCGTTATCCCCGCAGTGCTCCCGCCAGGGAGCATTGTTTCCCTCGCTTTCATCTCCCTGTTATTTTTCGCCATTATCGTCGTCAGCGGCTATCTTCAAAGCACACTGACGGAGATTAACGACGCATGCCTGACCTTTCACGCAGAGACATCCTGCGGGCTGCCGCCATCGGATCGGCGTTCTCGCTGTTGCCCGCCTCGATTCGCAAAGCGCTGGCCATTCCCGCCAACAACCGCACCGGCACCCTGCGCGACGTCGAACACGTGGTGATCCTGATGCAGGAGAACCGCTCTTTCGACCACTACTTCGGCACCCTGCCGGGCGTGCGCGGCTTCAGCGATCGTTTTACCATTCCATTGCCCGGCGATCGCCATGTCTGGCAACAGCAGGGCGCCGAGCGGTTGGTACTGCCCTACCACCTGGACAGCAAACGCGGCAACGCCCAGCGCGTCACCGGCACGCCGCATTCGTGGGTGGATGAGCAAGCCGCCTGGGATCACGGCCGCATGAGCGCCTGGCCCACCTACAAAACGCCGGCTTCAATGGGCTACTACCGCCAGCATGAGCTGCCGTTCCAGTTCGCGCTGGCCAACGCCTTTACCCTGTGCGACGCCTATCACTGCGCTATTCACGCCGGCACCAACACCAACCGGCTGTTCCACTGGACCGGAACCAACGGCCCGTCCGCCGCCGACGTGGCGGTGGTGGTCAACGAATGGGACAGCCCCGGCCCGGCGGAGATCGGCTACCAGTGGACAACCTATCCGGAACGGCTGGAGGCGAGCGGCGTCAGCTGGAAGGTGTATCAATTCCTGCCGGACAACTTTACCGACAACCCGTTGGCGGGCTTCCGCCAGTACCGCGCCGCCAGCATTCAGGTGGGCAATCCGGCGCGGCCGCCGAAAGACTTCAACGCCTTCGTGCCCTATCGCGATGCGCTCAACGAGGCCGCACCGCTGTACAAAGGCAACGGCAACACCCTGCCGGCCGCCGACGGCAACGATCTGGACGCCATGCTGGCCGGGTTCCGCGCCGACATACAGCAGGGCAAACTGCCGCAGGTCAGCTGGATCATCGCGCCGGCGGCCTATTCGGAACACCCCGATCCCTCCAGCCCGGTGCAGGGCGGCTGGTTCACCCAAGAGATCCTCAACGCGCTGACCGACAACCCGGAGGTGTGGAGTAAAACCGTCCTGCTGGTCAACTACGACGAAAACGACGGCTTTTTTGACCATATGCCTTCGCCTTCCGCGCCGTCGCTGCGCGAGGACGGCAGCTTCGCCGGTAAATCGACGGTGCCGTTCGACACCGAGATCTTCCAGCACGTGGCGCCGCCCGGTTCGCAGGATCAACCGCCGCCGGACGGCCGCATTTACGGCCCCGGCCCGCGGGTGCCGATGCTGGTGCTGTCGCCCTGGAGCCGCGGCGGCTGGGTCAATTCGCAGGTCTTCGATCACACCTCGGTGCTGCAATTCCTGGAAAAGCGCTTTCAGGTGCATGAACCCAACATCAGCGCCTGGCGCCGCGCCGTGTGCGGCGATCTCACCTCGGCGTTCAACTTCGTCGACCCTAACGGCGAAGCGCTGCCGAGCCTGCCCGCCACCAGCCGCCACGCCGCCGATGGCCTGCGCCAGCGCCAGGAACAGCTGCCGCAGGTACCGCTGCCATCGCCTGTCCACCAGCGTTTGCCCCACCAACGCCGCCTGGCGCGCCCTTCCCGCGCGCTGCCCTACCAGCTGCACGTCGAGGCCACCGTCGCGGCCGAACAGCGCCGCGTGACGCTGAACCTGTTCAATACCGGCGAGCAGGGCGCGGTGTTTCACGTCTACGATCGGCGAGATCTAGCGCAGATCCCGCGCCGTTTTACCGTCGAGGCGGGCAAGGCGATCAGCGACGACTGGCAGACGGAGGATGGGTACCATCTGTGGCTGCTCGGCCCCAACGGCTTTCATCGTGAACTGCGCGGCGCCCTGAACCGGCCGCAGCCGGAGGTGCGTTTGCGCCCGACGGGCCGCAGCCTGCAGCTGCAGCTGAACAATCCGGGCACCGAAGCGATAGCGGTTACCCTCGAACGCTGCCCCTATACGCAGCAGGGCCCGTGGCACATCACGCTGCCGGCAGGCGGCAGCCACCAGCAAAGCTTTGATGCCCACGCCAGCGGCGGTTGGTATGACCTTACGCTGCAAAGCCCGGGAGGTTGGCTACGCCGCCTGGCGGGCCGGTTGGAGGATGGCGAGCACAGCGTCAGCGACCCGCTGATGGGCCAGGAGTAACCGCTCGGCATCAAGGGAGTTCAAAAAGCGAAAGGATATCGCTTATCATTGCGTTCTCGTTCTTCGCCGATTACCCAAGGATCTTCATGCCCGCTGTTCTTATCGCTAAAGCCGGCCGCTGGTTGGCCGCCTGTGTGTTGCTGTTGGCTGGCGCCGCTCAAGCCGCGCCGATCGTCGTCACCGATGTCGCCGGCCGCCAGGTCACCCTGCCGCAACCGGCCAAACGCGTTATTCTGGCCGACGCTCGCGCGCTGCTGGCGCTGAATATTCTGCACCCGCAGCAGCCGCTGAAAAACATCATCGCCTGGGACAACTCGCTGAAGGTCAAAGCACCGGACCTGGTTGAAGCCTATGCGAAAAAATTTCCGCAGGTCATGCAAATCCCTACCTTCGACAATCCCTATACCAGTGATTTCAGCGTGGAAAGCGCGGTGGTGCGCCAACCGGATCTGATCATTTTCGACATCGGCCTGCTGAGCAAATTGAAAGACAGCGGCGTACTGACCCAGCTGGAAAAAGTTGGCATCCCGGTGGTGATCATCGATTTTCGCCAGCAGCCGCTGACCAATACCGTCGCCAGCATGACGCTGTTGGGTAAAGTGTTTGACGAGCAGCCCAACGCCGACGCCTTTATCCGTCTCTATCAGCAGCGCCTCGAACTGGTGCGGCAGCGGGTCGCTACGCTGAAGCCGGAGCAACGCCCCAGCGTCTTTATCGAGCGCAGCGCCGGCATCAAAGGCGAACAGTGCTGCAACACCTTCGGCAAAGGCAGCTTCGGGCAGTTCATCGATACCGCCGGCGGCAACAATATCGGCAGTAAGCTGTTTTCAGACATGGGCGGTGAAGTGAATGTCGAGCAGGTGATTAGCAGCAACCCGGATTTCTATCTGCTGACCGGCGCCGACTGGAGTCGCGGGCATCGTGGCACGCTGGCGGTGCCGCTGGGTTACACCACCGATATGGCCACCAGCCAAAAGAAACTGGCGCATCTGCTGGATCGCACCGGCATTAACGTGCTGAAAGTGGTGAAAGAAAAACGCGTGATGGCGATTTACCATCAATTTTACGACACGCCACTCAACTTTATCGCCGTCGAGGCGATTGCCAAATTCCTGCACCCGGCGCTGTTTAAAGATATTGATCCGCAAGCGGATATCGAAATGGTGCACCAGAAATTCACCGCGCTGGATTACAGCGGCGTCTTCTGGCTTACGCCACAATAACCCCCGCCAGGGCCCGCCAGCCGGGCCCTGTTTCCCGCATTCATTATTTAGTTACCCGCTTAACTATCCCGTAACAATTCTATTTACTTGCCAATAATTATCATTAAGATTGTCTTTTCTAAAAAAACACATCCGGGTCTGAAACTCTTAAGGCATTATTATGTCACCTCTTTTTCGGCTTTCACTGCTGACGGCTTCCATCGCCGTCGCGTTCCCTGTCCTTGCTACTGATAATTCATCTCAAAACGATACCGACACCGTGACCGTCGTCGGCAACTGGCTGGACAACCCTGATACCAGTTCGGTGCTGCTCAACCATCCGGGCGCGCGTTCCATCGTCACCCAGCAGCAGATGCACGAGCAAGGCGACCAGACCATCGCCGATAGCCTGCGCGGCGTGCCCGGCGTGCAGGTGCGCGACAGCAACGGCACCGGCGGCAGCGACATCTCGCTCAACGTCGGTGTGCGCGGCCTGACTTCGCGTCTTTCTCCACGCTCCACCATTCTGATGGACGGCGTCCCGCTGGCGGTCGCGCCTTACGGCCAGCCGCAGCTGTCGATGGCTCCGTTGTCTATCGGTAATCTGCAATCGGTGGACGTGGTGCGCGGCGGCGGCGCAGTCCGCTACGGGCCGCAGAACGTCGGCGGCGTGATCAACTTCGTTACCCGAGACATTCCCAAAACGTTTGGCGGCACCGCCAGCGTTCAAACCCAGGGCGCCAGCCACGGCGGCCTGAAGACCCTAACCAGCGCCTCCGTGGGCGGCACCGCAGACAACGGCTTCGGCGCCGAGCTGCTCTACTCCGGCCTGCACGGCCAGGGTTACCGCGACAACAACGACAACACCGACATCGACGATTTCATGCTGAAAACGCGTTATGCGTTTACCGATCGCGACGAACTGTTGGCCAATTTCCACTACTACGACGCCAAAGCCGGCATGCCGGGCGGGCTGAGCACCGCGCAGTACGCGCAGAACCCGTTCCAGTCCACGCGGCCGTGGGACCAGTTCGAAGGCCGCCGCAAGGATATGTCGTTCAAGTACAAACATCAGGAAGACGACAAGCAGTTCGAGGTGTTGACCTACTTCACCGACAGCTACCGCGGCAGCAACATCGAATCGGAAGGCACCGGCAAAAACGCGGGCCAGCGGCGCATGGTCTCCTATCCGCGTCACTATTCAACCTGGGCTATCGAACCAAGCTATTCGCAGGTCTTCCGCTTCTGGGATATGGCGCACGAGATCACCCTCGGTTACCGTTACCTGAATGAAACCATGGATGAAAAGGCGTCGCGTTCGGCCTGGTATAATCCGGCGAATATCGACTCGACGCCGGATACCCCGGACTATTACCAGCACACCTCCGGCGGCACCGCAGCCAACGCGTTCTATATCGACGACACCATCAACGTCGGCAACTGGACGATCACACCGGGCCTGCGTTATGAAAGCATTCGCACCCACGTGGACGATTCGTTCAACAACATCAGCCGCGAGAAAAGCTACAGCGAACCGCTGCCGTCCTTGAACGTGATGTACCACCTGTCCGACGCCTGGAAACTGTTCGCCAACGCCAACACATCGTTCGGCAGCATGCAGTATTTCCAACTGACCAAAGGCGGCAACGGCAACCAACCTGCGCCGGGGCTGACGGCGGAAAAAGCTCACACCTATGAATTCGGCACCCGCTACGACGATACCGTGGTCAAAGCCGAAGCCACGCTGTTCTACATCGACTTCGATAACCAGCTGCAGTACATCAGCAACGACGTGGGCTGGACCAATATGGGCGCCACCAAGCATAAAGGCATCGAGCTGGCGCTCAGCTACGATCTCAGCGAGCTGAACCGGGCGCTCGACGGTGCCAGCGTCTACACCAGCTATACCTACACCAAAGCCAGCACCGACAAGGGCGACTTCGCCGGTAAAGATCTGCCGTTCTACTCGCGCCAGGTATATACCGTCGGCACTCGCTACGCCACCGGCAGCTGGGTATGGAATCTGGACGGTTACGCACAGTCCAAACAGCATTCGCCGGGCACCGGGCCGGAGTACGTCACGCAGGAAAGCGCCGATGGTCAGTTCGGCGATATCGCCGGTTACATGGTGTGGAATATGCGCGGGGAATATAATTTCGGGCCGCAGCTATCGAACCTGACGCTGGGCGCCGGGGTGAAAAACCTGTTCGACCAGCGCTACTTCACCCGCTCCAACGACAATAACTTCGGCAAGTACGTCGGCGAACCGCGCACTTTCTTCGTGCAGGGATCGATCGCTTTCTGACGCGCCAGCGCCCACCACAGGCGCTTCGCTCATCAAACCGCCCGACCGAATCGCGGGCGGTTTTCCCGCATCTTGCCCATCCTGTTTTTGATCTTCCTCACTGACCAAGCAACTTGGAGCATTATTTCATTGCCTTGCTAAACCGGTTCTTCTATTTTAGCCACCCATCTGACAAGGCTAATAACAGGGATTAAGCATGATGAATCGCGTATGGGTACTGGGCGACGCCGTGATCGACCTGGTGCCGGAAAATGCCAACGGTTATCTCAAATGCCCCGGCGGCGCGCCGGCTAACGTGGCGGTGGGGATCGCCCGGCTTGGTGGCGACAGCGCCTTTATCGGGCGGGTGGGGCAAGACGGCTTCGGTGCCTTTCTGCAGCAGGTGCTGAGCGATGAAGGGGTGGATATCGGCCATATGCGGCCAGACCCCGAACACCACACCTCCACGGTCGTGGTGGATCTCGATCTGCAGGGTGAGCGCTCATTCACGTTTATGGTGCAGCCCAGTGCCGATCTGTTTTTGCAGCCTGACGATCTGCCGGATTTCCAACGGGGGGAATGGCTGCACCTCTGCTCCATCGCGCTCTCGCAGGAACCCAGCCGCAGCGCGGCCTTTGCCGCGATGGAACGCATCCGGGCGGCCGGTGGCCGGGTCAGTTTCGATCCCAACATCCGCGAAGAGGTCTGGCGCCAGCCGGAAGCGCTGCGCCCCTGCCTGCAAAAGGCGCTGCT
The DNA here is from genome assembly GCF_058725505.1 of Serratia sp. A07. NCBI lineage: Bacteria > Pseudomonadati > Pseudomonadota > Gammaproteobacteria > Enterobacterales > Yersiniaceae > Serratia > Serratia sp. A07. The sequence goes on along the minus strand of NZ_JBZXDO010000005.1, from coordinate 232,220 downwards.
GCTGGCGGACGTGGTGAAACTGTCGCGCGAAGAGCTGGCTTTCATCAGCCATCTTGACGATCTGGAGAACGCCATTCGCTGGATGATGCAAACCTATCCGCTGCGCCTGCTGCTGGTGACGCTGGGCGGCGACGGCGTCTATGTGCATGACGGCCAACGGCTGCGTCATTTCCGCGCGGCGCCTGTCGTTCCGGTCGATACCACCGGCGCCGGCGATGCCTTCGTCGCCGGGCTGTTAGCGGCGCTGGCACGCCTTCACGAATTGCCGCAGGAAGCGCAGTGGCCGGCGGTTATCGCCCAGGCGCAGGCCTGCGGCGCGCTGGCCACCACCGCCAAAGGGGCCATGACCGCCCTGCCCCACGCCGACGAGCTGGCGGCTTTCCTCCGTTGATCCTCTGCATCCACGGCGATCCTCAGGTTCGCCGTGGTCTTTTGCCCACGATTTGCGCGCTCGATCACAATAGCTGAATCGGGTTAGCTAACTGAGTTGCCAGCTCGCCTCCCTCTCGTTATCTTTCGCCTTGAAAAACCGGTTTAGCAATTTAGCAAACAATAATAACAACCCTTACCCGGATGATAGACGATGATGAAAAAACTCAGCTATTTGGCGATAACAACAGGGCTTTTCCTCTCCGCTTCCAGCGCAGCGGCATCGGGCAGCGGCGGCATCGAGGCGCGCCTCAACGCCCTGGAACAACGTCTGGCGCAGGCGGAACGGCGCGCCGCACAGGCTGAAACCCGCGCGACGGCGGCGGAACGCCGGGCGCAACAGCTGGAACAGCGCACCGCCAACACCGAACGGCAAACCGCGCAGATTGCGCAGCATGCCGCTACGCCGATTGCCCCGACCGGCGCACTGAAACTGAACGGCTTCAACGATCTGAAGCTGTACGGCGACGTGGAGTTCAACCTGGACGGCGCCAGCCGCAGCGGCCAACTGACGTCGCTGAAAGGCAGCGACCACAAGGACTGGAAGCCCGGCAACAAAGAGCGTTGGGATATCAACGGCCGCATTCTGGTCGGGCTGGACGGCTACCGCCGCAATCAGGACGGCAACTTCTCCGGCTTCAGCGTGCAGCCGCTGGCGGACATGACCGGCAAAATGAACCTGGACGACGCCGCCTTCTTCTTCGGCAATGAAAAGAACTGGCAAACCAAAATCGGCCGCTTTGAAGCCTACGACATGTTCCCACTGAATCAGGACACCTTCATTCAATACTCCGGCAATACCGCCAACGATTTGTACGCCGACGGCTTCGGCTATATCTACATGATGAAAGAAGGCCGCGGCCGCAGCAGCAGCGGCGGCAACCTGATGTTGAGCAAATACGCCGGTGATGTCTATTTCGAGCTGAACACGCTGGTGGAGGACGGCACTTCGCTGTTCCAGGACAACAGCTACCACGGCAACGCCCTGGACAATAAGAAAAACGTCGCCTATTTGCGCCCGGTGATCGCCTGGAAAAAAGACGCCTTCAGCATCGCGGCAGCAATGGAAAGCAACGTGGTGAATAACGCCTACGGCTATCAGGACAGCCAGGGCCGCTTCGTCGATCAGTCCAAGCGCAACGGCTACGGCATGACGATGAGCTGGAACAACAGCGCCGCCGATCCGGACAACGGCGTGGTGGCCAACCTGAGTACCGCCTATCTGGATGCGTCAGGCGAGCAAGACTTCACCGCCGGCGTGAACGTGCTGTGGCGGCGCTTCGAACTGGGTTATATCTATGCCCATAACAATATCAAAGAGTTCAATACCGCCGGGATCGCCGCCGATATCCACAACCCGCTCAGCGAACCGGGCAACTACGACATCCACACCGTTCATGCGTCGTATCAGATACCTAACATTATGAATATGAAGAATTTCAATTTGTATTTGGGGGCCTATGTCTCGCTGCTGGAAGCCAACGCCGACAACAAGATAGCCAACGGCGACAACGACCAACGTTACGGCATGCGCGCCAGATTCAAGTATTTCTTCTGACATCGATTCACGTCGCTGCGCCGCAAACTGCGCAGCGGCATTTTTATTTAGCAAGGGGACAACATGGACATTACCGCAACCGCCAACGCGCTGTTGCCACTGCTCGGCGGTAAAGAGAATATCGCCAGCGCCGCCCACTGCGCCACGCGCCTGCGCCTGGTACTGGTGGACGACAGCAAAGTGGATAAAGAGGCCATCGGCAAACTGGACGGCGTCAAAGGCTGCTTCAGCAACGCCGGTCAGATCCAGGTGATCTTCGGCACCGGGCTGGTCAACAAGGTGCATGCGGAATTCATCAAGGCGGCGGGCGTCAGCGAATCCAGCAAGGCCGAAGCCGCCGATATTGCGGCGAAAAAGCTCAACCCGCTGCAGCGCATCGCCCGCCTGCTGTCGAACATCTTCGTGCCGATCATCCCGGCGATCGTCGCGTCCGGCCTGTTGATGGGGCTGCTCGGCATGGTGAAAACCTATGGCTGGGCCGATGCCAACAGCGCGCTGTTCATCATGCTGGATATGTTCAGCTCGGCGGCGTTCATTATCCTGCCGATTCTGATCGGCTTCACCGCCGCACGCGAATTCGGCGGCAACCCCTACCTGGGCGCCACGCTCGGCGGCATTCTGACGCATCCGGCGCTGACCAACGCCTGGGGCGTCGCCGGAGGGTTCCACACCATGAACTTCTTCGGTCTGGACATCGCCATGATCGGCTATCAGGGCACCGTGTTCCCGGTGCTGCTGACGGTGTGGTTCATGAGCGTGCTGGAAAAGCGGTTGCGCAAGGTGATCCCCAACGCGCTCGATCTGATCCTGACGCCGTTCCTGACGGTGGTCATCTCAGGTTTTGTCGCCCTGCTGTTTATCGGCCCCGCCGGCCGGGCGCTGGGCGACGGCATCTCCTTCGTGCTCAGCACGCTGATTGCCCATGCGGGGTGGTTCGCCGGGCTGCTGTTCGGCGGCCTCTATTCCGCTATCGTCATCACCGGCATTCACCACAGTTTCCATGCGGTAGAGGCCGGGCTGCTCGGCAACCCCAATATCGGCGTCAACTTCCTGCTGCCGATCTGGTCGATGGCCAACATCGCTCAGGGCGGCGCCTGCCTGGCGGTGTATTTCAAAACCCGCGACGCCAAAATCAAAGCCATCGCGGTGCCTTCGGCCTTTTCCGCCATGCTCGGCATCACCGAGGCGGCGCTGTTCGGTATCAACCTGCGCTTCGTGAAGCCTTTCCTGGCGGCGCTGGCGGGCGGCGCGCTCGGCGGCGCCTGGGTGGTGGCCAACCATGTCGGCATGAACGCGGTCGGACTGACGGCGATCCCCGGCATGGCGATCGTGCAGGCCAGTTCGCTGGTCAGCTATATCCTCGGCCTGGCAATCGCTTTTGGCAGCGCCTTCGTGCTCTCCCTGCTGCTGAAATACAACACGGACGCGCAATGATGGAAGAACTCAGCTTAATCAAACAGGCACTGCGGGCGGTCATGAACGGCCAGCCACTCGCGCTGCGCGATCCGCACCGCCCGGCCTGGCATCTGGCGCCCAGCGTTGGCTTGCTGAACGATCCCAACGGCTTTATCCAGCACAACGGCGTTTATCACCTGTTCTATCAGTGGAATCCGCTGGGCTGCGATCATCGCAACAAGTGCTGGGGACACTGGCAGTCGATCGATTTAGTGCATTGGGAACATCAGCCGCTCGCCCTGGCACCGGGCGCCTGTTACGACAGCCACGGCTGTTACTCCGGCTCGGCGGTGGTGGCGGAAGACAAAATCACGCTGATCTATACCGGCAACGTGAAATTCCCCGACGGCTCACGCACCGCTTACCAATGCCTGGCTCAGGCAAGCGATCGGGGCGAATACCGCAAACTCGGGCCGGTGCTGCCGCTGCCGGAGGGCTACAGCGGCCACGTACGCGACCCGAAAGTGTGGCGTCATCAGGATGCCTGGTACATGGTGCTCGGCGCGCGTGACTTGCAGGATCGCGGCAAGGTGTTGCTGCTGCGTTCCAGCGATCTGCGCGACTGGCAAGCGCTGGGAGAGATCGCCGGTTCCGGCCTGAACGGCCTGGGCGAATTCGGCTACATGTGGGAATGCCCGGATCTGTTCTCGCTGGACGGCGGCGACGTGTTGATCTGCTGCCCGCAGGGGCTGGCGCCGCAGCCGGAACGCTACCTCAACCGTTATCAGGCCGGCTATCTGCTCGGCAAACTGGATTATCGGCAGGCGGCCTTCAGCCACGACGAATTTCACGAGCTGGACGCCGGCTTCGAGTTCTACGCGCCCCAGACAACGCTGGCGGAAGATGGCCGCCGCCTGCTGTTCGCCTGGATGGGCGTGCCCGAGCAAGATGAAGAAGCCCATCCGACGCGCCGTTATGGCTGGATCCATACCATGACCTGCCCACGCGAGCTGTCGCTGCGGCATGGCCGCCTCCACCAGCGCCCGGCGCGCGAGTTGCAACAGCTGCGCGGCGAGCGAGAAGACTGGCGAGGCCGCGCCGATGACGCCCCCACCTATGCGCTGGGCGCCGCGGAGCTGCAGCTGACGCCGCAGGGTGCGTTCAGCGCCGCCTTTGGCGACGCGATGACACTGAGCTGGGACGGCGAGCGGCTGCAGCTGACGCGCACCTCTCTGGCCGACGGCCGGCCGGAGCACCGTTACTGGCGCGGCCCGGTCACGCATCTGCAGCTGCTGTTCGATCGCTCCAGCGTGGAAATCTTCATCAACCACGGCGAGGCGGTGATGAGCGCGCGCTACTTCCCGGCAGGTGAACCGCAACTGCGGCTGAACGGGAGCGCAGCGCTGGCGTTGGAATACTGGCCGCTGACGCCATGCATGCTAGAATGACGCATCCTCCGATGACTTCAGATGGCGTCAGTGAAAAAAAATAAACGCATTACCATCAGTGACATCGCCACGCTGGCCGGGGTGTCGAAATCGACCGCCAGCCTGGTGCTGAACGGCCGCAGCAAGGAATACCGGGTGTCCGACGACACCCGCGATCGCATTCTGGCGCTGGCGCACGAACACCATTATCAGCCCAGCATCCACGCCCGCTCTTTGCGCTCCAACCGCAGCCACACGCTGGGGCTGGTGGTACCGGAGATGACCAACTACGGCTTTGCGGTGATCTCGCGCGAGCTGGAAACGCTGTGCCGCGAAGCCGGTCTGCAGCTGTTGATCGCCTGCACCGATGAAAACCCGGCGCAGGAGATGATGGCGGTGAACAGTCTGGTGCAACGGCAGGTCGACGGCCTGATCGTCGCCTCCAGCCAGCTGAACGACGCGGAATACCAGAAGATCAACGTCGGGCTGCCGGTGGTGCAGATGGACCGCCTGATCGCCGGTTCCGAGCTGCCGCTGGTGATCACCGATTCGGTTAATGCGACCGCCGACCTGGTGGAAAAGGTCGCGCGCCAACATCCGGATGAGATCTATTTTCTCGGCGGGCAGCCGCGCATTTCACCGACCCGCGATCGGCTGGCCGGCTTCCAGCTTGGCCTGGAGCGCGCCGGCGTAACGTGCAAACCGGAATGGATCATCAACGGCAGCTACCACCCCAGCTCAGGTTACGAGATGTTCGCTCAGCTGTGCGCACAGCTGGGGCGTCCGCCCAAAGCGCTGTTCACCGCCGCCTGTGGCCTGCTGGAAGGGGTGTTGCGTTATCTGACGCAGCATCAGCTGATGGAGAGCGACATCCACCTGTGCAGCTTCGACGATCACTACCTGTTCGATTGCATGACGCTGAAGATAGACACGGTCGCGCAAGACTGCCGGGCGCTGGCGCAGCATAGCTTCGACCAGGTTACCGCGCTCATCGACGAGCGGCCGCTGGAACAGCATGCTCTTTATCTGCCGGGCCGCATCCACTGGCGTCATGCCGGTTCCCGGGCGTTGTTGGCCGGGGAGTGATATTTCTGAATCAATAAAAAAGGGCGCCTGAGCGCCCTTTATCGTTTTGCTGCCGCTACTTGGCGGCGCCTTCCATGCCCACCAGCCCCACTTTCAGGTAGCCGGCTTTACGCAGGGTGTCCATCACGCTCATCAGCGTTTCATAGTCCACGCTCTTGTCCGCCTGGAAGAAGATGGTGGTTTCTTTGTTCGCCTGAGTGCGTTGATCCAGCACCGAAGTCAGCTGATCGGCATTCACCGGCTGATCGCCAACGTAGAGCTGCTTGTCGGCCTTCACCGACAGGAACACCGGTTTTTCCGGCCGCGGCTGCGGTTTGGCGGAAGAAGCCGGTAGATCGACGCGAATATCTACCGTTGCCAACGGCGCGGCCACCATAAAGATGATCAACAGCACCAACATGACGTCGATAAACGGCGTCACGTTGATTTCATGCAGTTCGCCGCTGTCGTCCAGATCTTCATTTAAGCGCATCGCCATGACTCACCCCGCCCGCAGTTGGTGTGCGTGCTGTGAGCGCTTGGCTTCCGCCGTCGCGGCCAGATCCAGATCGCGGCCCTGCAGCAGCAAGACCTGCGCCGCCACATCGCCCACCTGGGCACGGTGGCCGCTGATGACGCGGGCGAAGATGTTGTAGATAACGACGGCTGGGATCGCCGCCACCAGGCCCATCGCAGTCGCCAGCAGCGCCTCTGCGATGCCCGGCGCCACGACCGCCAGGTTGGTGGTCTGCGAATGGGCGATGCCGATAAAGCTGTTCATGATGCCCCACACGGTACCGAACAGGCCGACGAACGGCGAGATGGCGCCGATGGTGGCCAGGAAGCCGTTGCCGCGGCCCATGTTGCGGCTGTAGGCCGCCACGCGGCGCTCGAGGCGGAAACCGGTGCGTTCCTTGATGCCATTGTTGTCGTTGGATTCCGCAGACAGCTCCAGCTCATTTTGCGCATCGTTCAGCAACACCGCGCTGACGCTTTCCGAGCCGAAGTTTTGCGCCAGCTCGGAGGCTTCATCCAACGAGCGCGCTTCGGCCAGCGCCAGCTGCTCGCGGCGCAGACGGCGCTTGGCGCGCAGCAGTTCGCTGCCTTTGGCGAACAGAATGGTCCAGGTCACGATCGAGGCCAGCACCAGGCCGATCATTACCGCTTTCACCACCGCGTCGGCGTGCTGGTACATGCCCCAAACGGACAGGTCCATGCCGCGGGTTTCCGGTGGCTGGATCGTTGGCGCCGGGTTCACCGGCGTGATGCTCTCCGGCGCGGCGGCTGCAGCAGGTGCAGGCGCGGTGGTCGGCGCAACGCTTTCGGTAACGGCCGGATTGGCCGCCGGCGCTGCCTGCACACTGCCGGCCAGCCCCACGACCAGCACCATAGAAGCCATCAGGCTGCGGCCGAAGGCCTTGCCCCACTGCGCCCGGCCCTGGCCGAACGATCCTTGATTTAAATTCTTGCCAGCCGTTTTCACGCTGTGCCTCCACCCATTACCGATCAAAATTAAGGAATAATTCAGCGTGCGATCATATCAAACCAACCGGGGATTGATAGTAGTTCTCATTATTATTTACCAAATAAACGAGAAAATTTTAGCCAGCCCCGCCGCAAAGCGCCAATCCGCGCCCGTTCACCGCCAAACGCCCCTTTTATGGGGTTATTTCGTTACTTTTCTCCCACAACGGCGCAACAACGCCGCGCTGCCGAACGGCGTCTTGACCGAGGAATGGGCTTCTCTCTCGCCCCCCGGCAGAAGGATGAGGCGAGAAAGGCGCGCCCGGCAGCCAATTATAGCCGTTTCTGTATCCGGAAGTTAAAACGTCTGGATGGCTATATTAACTCATGCTAACGTAAGGGCTATCGCAAACGGGCACGTGCAGAGCAACCAGAGGTGAGCCAGGTACCATGACGTCAAAACACATCGAAACCACGCTGATCGGCGCCGGCCGCGGCAAACGCTACACCCAGGGCTCCGTCAATCCCGTCACACAACGCGCCTCTTCTTTGGTTTTCGACTCCGTCGCCGCCAAAAAGCACGCCACTGCGCAGCGCGCCCACGGCGAGCTGTTTTACGGCCGACGCGGCACGCTGACCCACTTCGCCCTGCAGGATGCGATGGTGGAGCTGGAGGGCGGCGCCGGCTGCGTGCTGTACCCCTGCGGCGCAGCGGCGGTGGCCAATGCGATCCTGTCGTTCGTCGGCGCCGGCGATCACCTGCTGGTCACGGGTTCGGCGTACGAACCGACCCAGGATTTCTGCACCCATATCCTCGGCCGCATGAACGTCAGCACCACCTATTTCGATCCGCTGATCGGCGCCGACATCGCCACGCTGATCCAACCCAATACCCGCGTGGTGTTCCTGGAATCCCCCGGCTCCATCACCCTGGAAGTGCAGGACATTCCGGCGATGGTGCAGGCCATTCGCGCCGTGGCGCCGGAGGTGGTGATCATGATCGACAATACCTGGGCGGCGGGCGTGCTGTTCAAGGCGTTGGATTTCGACATCGACATTTCGATTCAGGCCGGCACCAAATACCTGATCGGCCATTCCGATTACATGCTCGGCACCGCCGTCGCCAACGCGCGCTGTTGGGATCGGCTGCGCGAGTACTCCTACCTGATGGGGCAAATGGTGGATGCCGACACCGCCTATATGGCGAGCCGCGGCCTGCGCACCCTGAGCGTGCGCCTGAAGCAGCACGAACGCAGCAGCATCGAAGTCGCCCACTGGCTGGCGGCACGGCCGGAAGTGGCGACGGTCAATCACCCAGCCCTGCCCAGCTGCAAGGGCCACGAGTTCTACCGCCGCGACTTCAGCGGCTGCAACGGGCTGTTCTCCTTCGTGCTGAAAGAGCGGTTGGACGATGCGCAGTTGGCCGCCTACCTGGACAACTTCAGCCACTTCAGCATGGCCTACTCCTGGGGCGGCTTCGAGTCGCTGATCCTGGCCAACCAGCCGGAAGAGCTGGAAGCGATCCGTCCGGCGGGCGGCGTCGATTTCTCCGGCACGCTGGTGCGCCTGCACATCGGCCTGGAGAACGTCGAAGACCTGATCGCCGATCTGGCGGCCGGTTTCGATCGCCTCAACGGCGTGCGCTAAGGCGGATTCCGCTAATTTTCTTCGTCTCGTTTAATGTCGGCTTAAGCTATTAGCGGTACACTATCCGGGTAACTGTCAGATACGGTAACCGCCGCACCCTGGAGAACGTGACCCCGGGCGCAACCGGCATGCAACAGGACATAAAATGGATGTATTACGAGAGATTATTCATGCGCTTTGGCAGCAGGACTTTATTGCCCTCGCCGATCCAAGCGTAATTTGGGTGGTTTACGCCGTACTTTTCACCACTCTGTTTTTGGAAAACGGACTGCTGCCCGCCTCCTTCCTCCCCGGCGACAGCCTGCTGCTGCTGTCGGGTGCGCTGATCGCCAAAGGCGTGATGGGCTTTGCCCCCACCCTGCTGATTTTGACCGCTGCCGCCGGCCTCGGCTGCTGGCTGAGCTATATCCAGGGCCGCTGGCTGGGCCACACCGGCCTGGTGAAGGGCTGGTTGCTGCAGCTGCCGGCGCAATATCACCAACGCGCGCATAACCTGTTCAACCGCCACGGGCTGACGGCGCTGCTGATCGGCCGCTTCCTCGGCTTCGTGCGCACGCTGCTGCCGACCATGGCCGGCATTTCCGGGCTCAACAGCTCACGCTTCCAGGTGTTCAACTGGCTGAGCGCGGCGATCTGGGTTTGTGCGCTGGTGGGCCTTGGCTACGCTTTCAGCCAAATTCCGCTGGTGAAGCGCTACGAAAGCCAGGTGATGACCGGCCTGATGCTGCTGCCGCTGCTGCTGCTGTTCGTCGGCCTGCTGGGCGCCATGCTGGTCATTTGGCGTAAAAAGCGCGCCTCCTCCTGAGCCCGGCGCGCTACAGCGCCTTCTCGACCAACGCCAGACTGGCGGGCAACTTGCTCACCAGCGTATCCACCGCCAGCCGCACCTTCAGCGGCAGGTGAGGCGTGTGCGGCCACACCGCATGCGCTTCAAAGGCGGCGCCCGGCCGGTCGCGCAGCAAGCGCACCAGCGCCCCGCTCAACAGCTGCTCACGCACCAGCCAGCACGGCAGCCAGGCAATGCCGAACCCCGCCGTCGCCGCATCCGCAATCGCCTGCAGATCATCCATTTGCAGCCGGTTAGTCGGCATCACTTCCTGCGGCTTGCCGTCGCTATCCAATACCAACCAGCTGCGCCGCGCACCGGCGCGCATATAGGTCACCGCCTCATGCTCCGCCAGCTGTTCGATGCTGTGCGGCTCGCCGCACCGCTGCAGATAGGCCGGCGAGGCGCACAGCGTCATGCGATGATCGCCGATGCGGCGCGCCACCAGCCCGCCGCTGTTGGCCAGCGTGCCGTTGCGGATCGCCATGTCGAAGCCGTCCTCAATCAGATCCACCACCCGATCGTTGAACGACAGCTCCAGCTCCAGGCCCGGGTGCTCGCGCGTCAGCTCGGTCAACAGCGGCGCAATGCACATGCGGCCAAACAGCACCGGCATCGATACCCGCAGCCGGCCGCTGACCTGTCGCTTGCCCGACTCCAGCAGCGTTTCCGCACCGCGGATCTCCTCCAGCGCTCGCAGGCAGCGCTCATAGAATAACGCGCCGTCGTCGGTCAGGCTCTGGCTGCGGGTAGTGCGATGAAACAGCCGCACGCCCAGCCGCTGTTCCAGCCGGGCGATGGTTTTCCCCACCGCCGAACGCGACAGGTGCAGCCGGCTGGCCGCCAACGCAAAACTGCCCGCCTCCACGGCGGTGACGAATACCGAAATGCCGCTCAATCGATCGCTCATGATTTGTCGCCCTGAAAGAAACAATCCTCGGAAATCTTATCGCCACTGGCGAACCTTCATCAACGATATTATCGACCAGTCGTTAATCGCTGACTTTGGAGAACATCATGACCGACACGATGCAACGCTGGACGATGGACGCCCTGGGGCGTGAACACCTGCGGTTGACCGCCGACGCGATCCCGCAGCCGGGGCCACACGAAATCAGAGTGAAAGTGAAAGCGGTCGCGCTCAACTACCGCGACAAACTGATGATTGAAAGCGGCATGGGGCTGACGCTGCCGCAGCCGTTCACCCCCGCCTCGGACATGGCCGGCGAGGTCGACGCTATCGGCCCCGGCGTCAGCCGTTTCCAACCCGGCGCCAGGGTCATCTCTACCTTCAGCCCCGGCTGGCTCGACGGCCGGCAAAAACCGTACGGCAATGCGCGCCAGGTGCCTTACCACACCCTCGGCGGTTTATATCAGGGCGTGCTGGCGGAATATGTGATTTTGCATGAGGACTGGCTGGTGGCGGCGCCGGCGTCGCTGGACGACGTGCAGGCCAGCACCCTGCCGTGCGCCGGGCTAACCGCCTGGTTCGCGCTGGTGGAGCAAGGCAAGCTGCATGCCGGCGAGACGGTGCTGGTGCAAGGCACCGGCGGGGTGGCGCTGTTCGCGCTGCAGATCGCCAAAGCGCACGGCGCCGAGGTATATGTGACTTCCGGCAGCGATGAAAAGCTGGCGCGTGCCCAGGCGCTGGGCGCCAGTCACGGCATCAACCGACTGAACGGCGATTGGGTGGAAGCAATTTATGCACTGACGCAGGATCGCGGCATCGACCATGTGATCGACACCGTCGGCGGCCCGAATCTGGGCAACTCGGTACGCGCCGTGGCGGTGGGCGGCCGCATCTCGGTGATCGGCGTGCTGGCGGGCGCCGAGATTTCCGCCCCCGCCGGCCTGCTGCTGCTGAAATCGGCGGAGATCCAGGGCATCGGCGTCGGCCACCGCCGCGCGCTGGAAGATCTGGTGCGCGCCGTGGACGCAGTCAACCTGCAGCCGGTGATCGACCAGGTCTACCGTTTCGATCAACTGCCGCAGGCGTTGGATCACCTCGATCGCGGGCCGTTCGGCAAGATCGTCCTGACCCCGTAAACGCGGTTCAGCCCTCCAGCAGCAGCGGGTTGGCGTCGCGCAGCCGGGCGATTTCATCGCTCGGCGTCATGCCGAACAGGCGCTTGAATTCACGGCTGAACTGCGACGCGCTCTCGTAGCCGACGCGGATCGCCGCCGTGCTGGCCTTCAGGCCGTCATGCACCATCAACAGGCGCGCCTTATGCAGCCGGTACGACTTCACGTATTGCAGCGGCGAGGTGTTGGTCACCGCCTTGAAGTTGTGGTGGAACGCCGAGACGCTCATGTTGACCTCGCTGGCCAACTGTTCGACGTTGAGGTTGTCGGCATATTGATTTTCTATGCGCCGCAGCGCCTTGGCGATCTGGCTGAAGTGGGTATGGCGGTTGACCAGCTCCTGCAGCGACGCGCCGCAGGTGCCGCGCAGCACGTAGTAGAGGATTTCGCGCACGATCTGCGGCCCCAGCACCCGGGCATCGAGCGGCTTGGCCATCACGTCCAGCAGGCGTTCGGTGGCGCACAGCAGCTCTTCCGTCAGCTCGGCCAGGTTCACCCCGTTGCTCTCCGCCCGCGGTTGCATCAGGTAGTCGTCGTCGCCGATGTCGATCAGCAAGTCCTGCAGCATTTGGGTATCGATATTGACCGCCAACCCAACCAGCGGCAGTTCCGGGCTGGCGAAGGTTTCGCACTCGAACGGCAGCGGCACCGTCATCAGCAGGTAGTTGCGCGGATCGTACTGGAACATCTTGTTGCCGCAATAGCCCACCTTATGCCCCTGAAAGACGATCACGATCCCCGGCTCGTACATCACCGGTTGGCGCGGGCTGTGGCGATCGACATACAGGATCTTTACCCGCGGCACCGGTGACGGCGTGTAGCCGTTGCCGGTGGCGATAGCCATCGCCTGGCGCGCCATGCGGCTGCGCTGCGCATCGATTTCAATCACGGAAACACCCTCTTACAGTCAGAACGATTCGGCATAAATAATAATTTAAAACTCGCCATTTCTACAACGACTTGTAGGAATAGGCAAGAACCAAACAGGAATGTGCATTGTGCGTTGCCGCCAGGTTCCTGACAATACGGGCCAGAAACCTTTGCGCCACGTTGGCGCCCGCCTGACAGAAAGAGAGAAATCATCCATGCAAAACTTCATTCTGCATACCCCAACCAAAATCCTGTTCGGCAAGGACCAAATTGCCGAAGTGGCCGGCCAGATCCCGGCGGACGCACGCATCCTGATCACCTACGGTGGCGGCAGCGTGAGGAAGAACGGCGTGCTGGATCAGGTGTACAGCGCGCTGGCCGGCCGCGACGTGCGGGAGTTCTCCGGCATCGAGCCGAACCCGACCTACGAAACGCTGATGAAAGCGGTCGAAGTGGTGAAGGCGGAAAACATCGATTTCCTGCTGGCGGTCGGCGGTGGTTCGGTGGTTGACGGCACCAAGTTCATCGCCGCCGCCGCGCGTTACACCGCCGACGGCGACGCCTGGCATATCCTGCAGACCGTCGGCAGCCACATCGCCGACGCGGTGCCGATGGGCTGCGTGCTGACGCTGCCGGCCACCGGTTCCGAATCCAACAGCGGCGCGGTGATCACCCGTAAAAGCAGCGGCGACAAGCAGCACTTCTTCTCGCCGCTGGTGCAGCCGCGCTTCGCCGTACTGGATCCGGTGGTGACCTACTCGCTGCCGCCGCGCCAGATCGCCAACGGCGTGGTCGACGCCTTCGTGCACACCCTGGAGCAGTATCTGACCTACCCGGTCGACGCCAAGGTGCAGGATCGCTTCGCCGAAGGCCTGCTGCTGACCCTGCTGGAAGACGGCCCGCGCGCGCTGGCCGAACCGGAAAACTATGGGGTGCGCGCCAACGTGATGTGGAGCGCCACCATGGCGCTGAACGGCCTGATCGGCGCCGGGGTGCCGCAGGACTGGGCGACCCACATGCTGGGCCACGAGCTGACCGCCATGCACGATCTCGACCACGCGCAAACGCTGGCCATCGTACTGCCGGCGCTGCTGCACGAGAAGAAAGCGCAGAAGCGCGAAAAACTGCTGCAGTACGCTGACCGCGTCTGGGGCCTGCGCGAAGGCAGCGAAGACAGCCGTATCGACGGCGCCATCGCCGCCACTCGCGCCTTCTTCGAGCAGATGGGCGTACCGACCCGCATGGCGGATTATCAGCTCGACGGCAGCAGCATTCCGGCGCTGCTCGACAAGCTGCATCAGCACGGCATGACCGCCCTGGGCGAGCATCAGGACATCACCCTGGACGTCAGCCGCCGCATTTACGAAGCGGCGCGTTAATCGCAAAACGGCGATTTTTTGCTAGGCTTTAGTCTCCGCCAGCCATTTTTCGCCGCATCTGGCGCCCGGCCGATCACCGGGTGCCGTCGGGCGCCGCCGATCGTTTCGCACCACCCGTCTTACCGCTCATTCGCAGGGAGAGCGGGGAGAAAGTCGCCCTCCCGCCACCGCTGAAATTAGGCTGGCAAACCCGGCAACCGCCCATTTTGCCAACTAGAATTTATCTATAGCCGTTTCGGTGCCGCAGGCGCCGCAATCCGTACACAAGGAGATGCGCATGACAACGCAACAACCCATCATCAAACTCCACGATGGTAATCTGATGCCGCAGTTGGGTCTCGGCGTTTGGCAGGCGAGTATTGAAGAGACCACCCGCGCGGTGAGCAAAGCGCTGGAGATCGGTTACCGCTCCATCGACACCGCCGCGATCTACAAGAACGAGGAAGGCGTCGGCGCCGCACTGCAGTCCAGCTCGCTGCCGCGCAGCGAGCTGTTCATCACCACCAAGCTGTGGAACGACGATCAGGGCGATCCACTGGCGGCGCTGGAAACCAGTTTGGAAAAACTCAGGCTGGACTATGTGGATCTGTACCTGATCCACTGGCCGCGCCCGCAGCAAGATCAATACGTCTCCGCCTGGCGCGAACTGATCAAGCTGCGCGATCAAAGCCTGGTCAAAAGCATCGGCGTATGCAACTTCCATACGCCGCACCTGCAGCGCCTGCTGGATGAAACCAACGTGGCGCCGGTCGTCAACCAGATAGAGCTGCACCCGCTGCTGCAACAGCGCCAGCTGCGCGCCTGGAACGCCACGCACCATATCGCCACCGAATCCTGGAGCCCGCTGGCGCAGGGCGGTGAAGGGGTGTTCGACCAGCCGCTGATCAAGGCGCTGGCCGAGAAATACGAGAAAACCCCGGCGCAGATCGTGGTGCGCTGGCACCTGGACAGCGGCCTTATCGTGATCCCGAAATCGGTCACGCCGTCGCGCATCCGCGAAAACTTCGAGGTGTTTGATTTCAAACTCGATAAGGACGAACTGGGCGAGATCGCCAAGCTGGACGTCGGCAACCGCCTCGGGCCGGATCCGGATACCCTGTAACCCCTCCCCAAGCCCTCTCCCGTCGGAGGGGGCTTTTCCTTCCCGCGCATTGCTCCCTTGCGCCGCCTGACGTTATGATGACGACGCCGGAGGCCTCGCCCGCCGGTTAACGCCGTTAAAAAACAGACAAGCACGGAGCACCATGAAATTCTCTTTCTCACACGGGTTACGGCTGGGCATGCTTTGCGTCATGCTGGTGCTGGCGGGTTGCGCCGGCAAGAAACAGCGCGTCAGCTACGATCGCCACGCTTTCGATAGCGCCATTAAAGACGCCGCCAGCGAATACGGCGTGGACGCCAAGCTGATCACCGCCATGATCCAGGTGGAGTCCGGCTTCAACCCCGCGGCGGTGAGCAAATCCAACGCTATCGGCCTGATGCAGCTGAAAGCCGATACCGCCGGCTGCGATGCCTACCGCTACAAAGGCAAACGCGGTTGCCCGGACGCTGACGACCTGCGGGATCCCGACACCAATATCGATCTCGGCGCCGCCTACCTGGCCACCTTGCAAAAACAGCAGCTTAAAGGGATCACGAACCCTGTTACGCTGCGCTACGCCACCATCATCGCCTACGTCAACGGCACCGGCGCGCTGCTGCGCACCTTCTCCAGCAACCGTCAGCAGGCCATCGCGATGATCAACAACCTGTCGCCGGAAGCCTTTAACTGGCACGTGCGCAAATACCATCCCGCTCCGCAGGCGCCGCGCCATTTGATGAAAGTGGAAGCCGCCTACGATAGTTTGTGATGAGCAAAAGTAAAAAGGAGAACCTGAGGGTTCTCCTTTTTGTTTGCGCACGCGGCGTGGCCGTTACGGCTTGGCTTTGCGAATCGGTTTGCGCGGCGGCCGGTTGGACGGCGTGCGCTGCCGATTGATATCGGTATGCTTGGTCAGCGCCGGCCGGGTATGGCGCTGCAGGCGTTTCGCTTCGCGCTGCTCGTCGATGCTCGGCGCCGGCACCAGACACTCGCGGCGGCTGCCGATCAGGTGCTTCAGCCCCATCTCTTCCAGCGCGGTGCGGATCAGCGCCCAGTTGGCCGGGTCGTGGTAACGCAGCAGCGCCTTATGCAGGCGACGCTGGCGATCGCCGCGCGGCACCACCACGTCTTCGCTCTTGTACCCCACCTTGCTCAGCGGGTTTTTGCCGCTGTAATACATGGTGGTGGAGTTGGCCATCGGCGAGGGATAGAAGTTCTGCACCTGATCGAGGCGGAAACGGTTCTTCTTCAGCCACAGCGCCAGGTTCACCATGTCTTCATCACGAGTGCCCGGGTGCGACGAGATGAAGTACGGGATCAGATACTGTTCTTTGCCCGCCTGCTTCGAATAGTGATCAAACAGCTGCTTGAAGCGATCGTAGCTGCCCATGCCCGGCTTCATCATCTTCGACAGCGGCCCTTCTTCGGTGTGCTCCGGCGCGATCTTCAGGTAGCCGCCGACGTGGTGGGTCGCCAGCTCCTTGATATAACGCGGATCTTCCACCGCCAGATCGTAACGAACCCCGGAAGCGATCAGGATCTTCTTGATGCCCTCCAGCGAACGCGCACGGCGATACAGTTTGATGGTCGGCTCGTGGTTGGTGTCCATGTAGGTGCAAATCTCCGGATACACGCACGAGGCGCGGCGGCAGGTCTGCTCGGCGCGCGGGTTGGTGCAGCGCAGCATATACATGTTGGCGGTCGGGCCGCCGAGATCGGAGATCACGCCGGTAAAGCCCGGCACCTTGTCGCGGATCTCTTCGATTTCGCGAACGATCGAATCTTCCGAACGGCTCTGGATGATGCGCCCTTCGTGCTCGGTGATCGAACAGAACGAGCAGCCGCCGTAGCAACCGCGCATGATGTTCACCGAGAAACGGATCATGTCATAGGCCGGAATGCGATCCTGGCCGTAGGACGGATGCGGTACGCGCTGATAAGGCAGCGCGAAGACGCTGTCCATCTCCGGCGTGGTCAGCGGGATCGCCGGCGGGTTGATCCACACGTAGCGGTCACCGTGTTTCTGCATCAGCGCACGGGCGCAGCCCGGGTTGGTTTCATGGTGCAAAATGCGCGAGGTGTGCGCATACAGCACCTTGTCGCCCTTCACTTTCTCGAAGGACGGCAGCAGCACGTAGGTCTTCTCCCACGGCTTCGGCTTGGCGGCGCGCACGGTGACAGGCTTGGCTTCCGGCTCTTTCGGCTTGGCTCCGTCGGCGCACGGCAGATCGTCGCCGTACGGGTTCGGGATAGCTTCGATGCGGCCCGGCTTGTCGAGACGGGTGGAATCCACGCCGCTCCAGCCCGGCAGCGCTTCTTTGCGCATCACCGCGGTATTGCGAATATCGTGGATGTCGCCGATCTTCTCGCCGGCGGCCAGGCGATGCGCCACTTCCACCAGCGGGCGTTCGCCGTTGCCGTAGATCAGCATGTCGGCTTTGGAATCCACCAGCACCGAGCGGCGCACGGTATCAGACCAGTAATCGTAGTGGGCGATGCGGCGCAGGCTGGCTTCGATGCCGCCCAGCACGATCGGCACGTCTTTGTAGGCTTCTTTACAACGCTGGCTGTAAACCAGGGTAGCGCGATCCGGGCGTTTGCCGCCGACGTTGCCGGCGGTGTAAGCATCGTCGTGGCGCAGTTTGCGATCGGCGGTATAGCGGTTGATCATCGAGTCCATGTTGCCGGCGGTGATGCCGAAGAACAGGTTCGGTTTCCCCAACCGCATGAAATCTTCTTTGTTGCTCCAGTCCGGCTGCGCGATGATGCCGACGCGGAAGCCCTGCGCTTCCAGCATGCGGCCGATGATCGCCATGCCGAAGCTCGGGTGATCGACATAGGCGTCGCCGCTGATGATGATCACGTCGCAGCTGTCCCAGCCCAGTTGATCCATCTCTGCTCGCGACATCGGTAAAAACGGCGCGGTGCCAAAACATTCCGCCCAATAAGGCTTATAGGAAAACAGTTCACGATCGGGTTGGATCAGGCTGGTGGTGCTCATTCTGCTGCTCTTTTTACAGGTTAATTAATCGCCGGGCGGCGATTATACGCACTAGCAGCAAAAAGAGCATGGTTATTTCGCTAACCGTTCACTTCGAATTCATAAACGTCGCTGCGACACAAAATATCGCTGAACTCCAGCGCCTCGCCCTGGGCATTGCGGCTGGTCTGGGTGATGTGCAACAACGGCGCGCCGCACGGCACGTTGAGCAGCTCGGCGACCTCGTCGCTGCAGGACACCGCCTTCAGCAGAAAGTGTTTATCTTCAGGCACGATGCCGCGCGATTGCCATAACGCATACAGCGAATGCTCCAACTGCCCCGGTTCGGGCAGGAAGCGCGGCGGAATATAGGTGGTTTCCAGCGAGACCGGACTGCCGTTCAGCAAGCGCAAACGCCGCAGTTTGATCACCTCATCCCCCTCCGCCAGCCCCAGCGCCGCCGCGGCCTTGGCCGGCGCGCCGACCCGGGTGCGCAGCAACCATCGGTTACTGACGCTGCTGCCGTGGCGCAGCGCCTGAGCGGTGAAACCGCTGTCCTTATCGAGGGAATAGCCGATGCGCATCGCCACGCGGGTGCCAACGCCCTGCTGCCGCGAAATCAGCCCCTTCTCCTCCAGCAGCTTCATCGCCTTGCTGACGGTGACACGCGACAGCCCCAGGCCTTCCGCCATCTGCCGTTCCGGCGGCAAAAACGCCTCCGCCGCCAACACCTGCTGCCTGATTGCGGTTTCTATCGCCGTCGCCAGCTGAATATAACGCGGCGCTACCGCCCCCTGCGCCAGATGGCCACGCAGCCAGGCCATAAAATCCGTCATTCGCCCGCCCTCTTACCTATGCCATTTGTCTGGATTTCGTTTTTTATCCTATCGCCGATCCGGCGATAAGCCCCTCACCTTAACTAAAATATCGCTAATGTTTTCAGAGTGGCATCACAATTTTTGCCTAATGGACTTTCATTGGATCTAGATCGCGCGTAATCTGTGCTTATTGATGTTGATACATCAATTGCACCAACACCAGGGACCCACTTTAAAAACAATAAAAAACCCGCTGCCAGCCCTAAAGGATACCCTTGATGGCCGGTAGCGGGGATATACTGTCAGCACAAACGGCCGAGAATAAGCAACGTAGCTAATGGATAGCTTGCTCACTGCTCATAGCCACATCACAGGATCCCCTTGCGGTGGGCGCAACGGATCGATGTCGGCAAATAGAAACGTTCCCGCTTCGCCAAACCCCGCTGCAGACCCACTCTTTGACTACACTCATTGGCGCCGTGCGGCCGACGTGCCTCACCCGATCAGGCGGATACCGCCCTCATTTTGACAGACCCGGCGGTCTCAGCCGCTACACACTGCGCGGAATCGGCGTCTTCACCGACAACGGAATAGCCGGCGTCAACCGCGCCAACGGAATCGATTTTCAGTCAACTGCGGCGGCCCTCGCGGCCCTGCGCTACAGGGATCATTTGCTATGACCGATATCAATCGCAATGAAGCATGGAAGGTAGAAAGCACCGGTATCGATCGGGTGCCGGACGCGGAACAGACCGGCAAGCCCATCGAGCTGTTTTGGATCTGGTCGGCGGCCAATATCGGCATTCTCGGCGTGGTGTACGGCGCCATTATCGTCGGCTTCGGCTTATCCTTCCTGCAATCGGTACTCGCCGCGCTGCTCGGCGTCGCCAGCTTCGTGCTGGTCGGCCTCACCAGCTTCGCCGGCAAGCGCGGGCGCACCTCTACGCTGACGCTCTCACGGGTGATTTTCGGCCTGAAGGGCAACGTGGCGCCCACCCTGTTCAGTTGGATCAACCTGATGGGCTGGGAAGCGGTCAATGTGATCACCGGCACCCTGACGCTGGCGGCGCTGTTCGAGGCCTTCGGGTTGGGTAGCAGCCACCTGCTGACCGCGCTCAGCCTGCTGCTGTTCGGCGGGCTCACTGTCGTCGTCAGCCTGCTGGGGCAAAATACCGTGGTCTGGATGCAAAGCTGGTTCAGCCGCATCTTCGGCACCATGACGCTGATCGTGGTGCTCTATATCCTGTTCAACACCGAGTGGAGCCAGGTGCTGGCGCTGCCTTCCGGCAGCTGGTTGACCGGCTTCCTGCCGGCGGTATCGGTGATCGCCGCCGGCACCGGCATCAGCTGGGCGATTGCCGGCGCCGATTACAGCCGCTATCAAAGCCCGAGCTCGTCGAGCAAAAGCATTTTCGCCGCGGTAATGGGCGGCGCCTGTTTGCCGCTGATGCTGCTGATGCTGGCCGGCATCCTGCTTTCCGTGCAGCTGCCCGATCTGGCCAGCGCCGCCAACCCCATCGCGCTGATAGGCTCCGTGCTGCCCGCCTGGATGGCGATCCCTTATCTGCTGGCCGCCACCGCCGGCATCGTCACCATCGCGGTGCTCAGCCTGTATTCCGCCAGCCTTAACCTGCTGACCATCGGCGTGCAGGTCAAACAGTGGCTGGCGGTGTCGATCGACGCGGTCGTAGTGCTGGGCATCGCCCTGTATGTGCTGTTCATCTCCGGCGATTTCATGGGGCCGTTCATCTCCTTCCTGGTGTTCTGCGGCGTCTTCCTGGCGGCTTGGGAGGCGATTTTCCTGCTCGATTACCTGTGCCTGCGCCGCCGCCACGGGTATGATGGCAACGCTTTGTACTGCCTGCATGGCCAGAACCGCGGCGTGCGCAAAGCCCCGCTGTTCTGCTGGTTCCTCGGCGCCCTGTGCGGCCTGCTGGTCACCAAAACCGGTTTTATCGACGGCCCGCTGGCCAAAGGCTTGTTCGCCGATTCCAGCCTGGGGCTGTTTGTGTCGTTCGCGGTGAGTCTGATCGCTTACGGTCTGTACCTGACCCAACGCAGAGAACATCAATGAGTGAGTGGGAAGCTGTAACACCTGTCCTGGTTATTGGGGGCGCGGTCGGCGATCTGGTGATGACGCTGCCGCGCCTGCCGACCAGCGGCGAAGATATCGAAGCCCAGCCGCAGGCGCGGCAAATCGGCGGCTGCGCGTTCAACGTGGCGCGCGCGCTGGTGCGCCTGGAAACGCCGGTGATTAACGGCATGCCGGTTGGCAACGGCGAATGGGGCGCGGCTGCCGAAGCCGCCATGGGCGAGCTGGGGCTGAAGGTGCTGTTGCGCCACGGCCAGATGGACAACGGCTGGTGCCTGGCGCTGGTGGAGCCAAACGGTGAACGCACCTTCATCACGGTTTCCGGCTGCGAAAGCCAATGGAATAAAGCGCAGCTGGCGACGCTGCCGCTGACGGAGCACACCCTGATCTACGCCAGCGGCTACGAGCTGGCGGGTGAAAGCGGCGAAGCGCTGCGCGAGTGGCTGACGCGCATGCCGTTTGACCAACCGCGCCTGATCGATCCCGGCCCGCGCATCGCTCAGCTCAGCGAAGATTTCTTCGCCATGCTCAGCGACAGCCACACCCTATTGACGCTCAACCGCGACGAAGTGGCCGCGCTGTGCGGCGCCGGCGACGCCGTGGAGGCCGCGCAGCGCTATGCCGCCGCCCACAACCTGACGCTGATCTGCCGCCTGGATCGCGACGGCGCGTGGATCTGCGACGGCCGCACGCCGCCGCTGCACGTTCCCGCCTATCCGGTAGACGTGGTCGACACCATCGGCGCGGGCGATGCCCACTGCGCCGGTTTACTGGCGGGCCTGTCCGCCGGCTGGCCGCTGCCGCAGGCGGTCGATCTGGCCAACCGGGTCGCGGCCTGCGTGGTGGCCAGCCTCGGGGCCGCCAATCCGCCGGACTGGCAGCAGTTGCAACAGCGCTTCCCGCAGGCCTGACGTTTCAGGGCGCAGCCAGGCTGCGCCCCCAGCCTTACTGCGCCGCCACCGCGCTCTCCTGCGGCGAGTGGCGGTAGTTGAAGCTCAACGCGAACACGATCCCCAGCACCAGCGTATACAGCGCAAACACCAGCCAGATGCTCTGCCAGTCTTTCACGCCGTCATGGCTGAAGAAGTCCACCACCTCGCCGCTGGCGAGCGCCCCGAGATAGGCGCCCAACCCGTTCACCATGGTCATGAACAGCCCCTGCGCGCTGGCGCGGATGCGGTGATCGGCCTCTTTCTCGACGAAGATGGCGCCGGAGATATTAAAGAAGTCGAACGCACAGCCGTAGACGATCATCGACAGCAGCAGCAGAACGAAACCAAAGCCGACCGGCGTGCCGTACGCCAGGAACAGGAAACGCAGCGTCCAGGCCGCCATGCTGATCAGCATCACCTGCTTGATGCCGTAACGGCGCAGGAAGAAGGGAATGGTGAGGATAAAGAACACTTCGGAGATCTGCGACAGCGACAGCAGCACCGCCGGATACCGGACGCTGAGGCTGTCCTGATACAGCGGATTGAGCGACAGATCGTGCAGGAACGGGTTGCCGAAGGTATTGGTTATCTGCAGCGCCGCCCCAAGCAACATGGCGAACAGGAAAAACAGCGCCATGCGCCGCTGGCGGAACAGCACCAGCGCATCCAGCCCCAACACGCTCACCCAGCTCTTTGACTCGGCCGCGCGGTTGGTCGGGCAGCGCGGCAGCGTCAGCGAATAGGCGGACAGCAGCAGCGACGCCGCAGAAGCCAGGTACAGCTGCAGATTGCTGAGCTCAATTTGGCTAAAGCCGACCAGCCACATCGCCAGAATGAACCCCACCGTGCCGTACACCCGCACCGGCGGAAAGTCCTTCACCGTGTCAAAGCCGTGCTTCTCGAGGCAAAAATAGGAAATGGCGTTGGAGAGCGCGATGGTCGGCATATAGACCATGGCGTTGAACAGCATCACCCAGAACATCAGCATCGGTTGCTCGACCTGCGCCGCGCAGTACAGCGCCAGCGCCCCGAGCAGGTGGCAAAGCGCATACAGAGAGTTGGCCTTCATCCACCGATCGGCAATGATGCCCGCCAGCCCCGGCATGATCAGCGCAGCGATGCCTTTGGCGCTGTAAACCATCCCCACCTGCATGCCGCTGAAATGCAGCGTGTTGATCATGTAGGAGCCCAGCGTCACCAGCCAGGCACCCCAGATAAAGAACTGCAGGAAAATCATGACTTTCAATCGTGTTTTTATCGCCATCGCCATCACCTTGTTATTATGCTTTCAACGATGATTGATGCGGCAGGCCCCCTGCAGCCCGCCGCCGGTTTGCTTGCGCTATTACAGCGTTTTGAACAGCTCGCGGATCAGGCGCATGAAATCGTCCGCCGCCAGCGCCGCGCAGCTGAGCGTTTGTTCATGGGAGAGCGGCGTATCCGACAGCCCTTCGGCGTAGTTGGTCATCGCGGATACCACCAGCACCTTGAGGCCGCAGTGGCGCGCCGTCAGGACTTCCGGCACGATCGACATCCCCACCACGTCGCAGCCCAGGGTCTGCATCATGCGGATCTCCGCCGGCGTTTCGAAATTCGGCCCGGTGTAGGCGGCGAATACCCCTTCCGCCAGCGGGATGCCCGCGCTTTCGGCCACCGCCGCCAGCTGGGCGCGCAGATCGCGATCGTAGGCGTTTGCCAGGCTAAAGAAGCGCGGCCCGAAGCGCTCGTCGTTGGCGCCGACCAGCGGCGATTCCGGCATGAAGTTGATGTGATCGGTAATGGCCACCAGGCTGCCCGGCGCCACCGAGCGGCGCAGCGAACCGGCGGCGTTGGTCGCCAGCAGGAATTCGCAGCCCAGCAGTTTGAAGGTGCGCACTGCGGTGGTCATCACCTGCATGCCGCGCCCTTCATAGAAATGACCGCGCCCTTTCATGCACAATACCGGTACGCCCTCCAGCTTGCCGGCGACCAGCTGCCCGGCATGGCCGGCGACGCCGCTCACCGGAAAGCCCGGCAGCTCTGCGTAGTCGATGGTGACGGTTTCGGTCATCACCTCCGCCAGAGCGCCGAGCCCGGAACCGAGAATCAAGGCCGCTTTCGGCTGGAAATCCGGCAGGCGTGCGCGGACGACATCGGCGCAGGTAAAAGCATCTTCTTGATTAAACATCGTATTCTCTCTTTCAGCGGGGGATAATAATCCCCATAGTAGAGAGCGAGGCTCAGCCGAGACCAATACATTCTTGGCGGCCGATTTATTCCATTTACCTATAAGTTGAGCTGCGTCACAAGGAGACGATATCCCGGATGAATCAGCCCCATGCCCTGCCCGATCCCAGCCGGATTAACTTCCGCCTGCTGCACTATTTCCGCGTGGTGGCGGAAGAGATGAACTTCACCCAGGCGGCTCGGCGGCTGAATATGTCACAGCCGCCGCTCAGCAAGCACATCAAGGAGTTGGAGAGCCAGCTCGGCGTGGTGCTGTTCAAACGCACCACCCGCTCCATGACGCTGACGCCGGCCGGCCGCACGCTGCTGCGCAACGTCGAGCGTCTGCTGGATCAGGCCGACAGCGCGCTGCATCAGGTGCAACAGATGGGACGCGGCGAAGGCGGCCACATGGTGGTCGGCATGGTCGGCACCTCGGCCTGGGGCGGCCTGATCGCGGCGCTGCGGCGGTCCAGCGAGCAAAGCGCCGGCGTCACCTGGTCGTTGAACGAGCTGACGCCCAGCCAGCAAATCGCCGCGCTGCAAAAGCGGCATATCGATATCGGGGTCTGGCGAGAGGCGCAGCAGCAGACGCTGCCGGGGTTGACCTGCCAACGGTTGGCGAGCGAAAGCATCGCCGTGGTGCTGCCGCTCGATCATCCGCTGGCGCAGCAGGAAAACATCCCGCTGGCGGCGCTGCAGAACGATAGCTTCATCGTGCTGCCGCCGCATGAGGCCAGCCTGGGGCTGTATCTGCACAATCTGTGTCTGCAGCAGGGATTCCTGCCGGACGTCGCTTATCAGGTCAACGAGCCGCAAACCCTGCTGGCGCTGGTGGCGGAAGGCTGCGGCATTACGCTGCTGCCGGACAGCTACGGCCGCATTCCGTGGCCCGGCGTCCGCTTTTGCTCGCTGCAACAGGCGCCGCCGGCGGATCTGTATGCGGTTTACCGCGCCGACAGCGTCACACCGGTGGTGCAGGCCTTTCTGGAGATGCTGCGGGCGCCGTAAGCGGCCCGCAGCGCAGATTACATCGTCGGCTGCACCATCAGCTGGCCGGCGGTGCCGCGATCGGCCATTTCCAGCGTCTGGCTGTAATACAGGAACGGGAAGTGTTCGGAGGTAGGTTGGTTGAAATACACCAGCAGCTCGACGTCGCCATCGACCCAGACGGTGTCCTTCCAGCCGCGATCTTCCGCCATCGGCTGCGCGCCGTTGACGCGTTTGATCAGGAACTGCACGCCCTGAATATGGAACGACTGCGGCGTATCCGCATGAATGTTCCAGCGTTCCCAGGTGCCTTGCTGCGCCTGCACGTCGATGCGGTTCATATCCCAAATCGCGCCGTTGATGCCAACGCCGCCGTCGCCCAGGCGGAAATCGCGGGTGCGGCTGGCGCTGCCGTCCAACAGCTGATCCGCCAGCAGGCGCATCGGCAGGTTGTCGGTCACCAGCGGCAGCAGGCCGGTCGGGCGCAACGTCAGCACCTGGGTGGACACCAGAATGCTCGACGGCTCGAACAGGCCGCGCAGGCGATCCATGATGCCCGCCGCTTCACCGGCGGTGATGGTCACCTCGTCGCCCTTCGACATGTCGATCAGCACTTCCCGGCGTTCGCCCGGCGCCAGCGACAGCTGCTGCACCGCGACCGGCGCGGGCAGGAAGCCCTGATCGCTGGCGATCACGTTGAATGGGCGCCCGTCGCTGAGCTGCAGGGTATAGCGGCGCGCGTTGGAGGCGTTAAGCAGGCGCAAACGCACCCAGCCGCGCGACACTTCGACATACGGGTTTTGCACGCCGTTGACCAACAGCGTATCGCCGACGAAGCCGCCCTGCGACGGCGCATCGTATTGCGGCGTGCCGAAGTTATCGAAGCGCTTGTCCTGAATGATCAGCGGGAAATCGTCGACGCCGTAGTGGTTGGGCAGCGGCAGCGCTTTGCTGACGGCATCTTCCACCAGCCACAGCCCGGCCAGCCCGTTGTAAACGTGCGGCGCCATGCGGTTCGGCGTGTTGGCGTGGTACCAGCAGGTGGCCGCCGCCTGACGAATAGGCAGCACCGGCGACCAGTCGACGTTCGGTGACATCATGCGCGGCGCGCCACCCATCAGCGTGCCCGGCACCTGCAGCCCGCTGACGGTCATCGCCACCGGCTCCTGCAGGCGGTTGCTGTAGATCAGCTTGACGTCGTCGCCGCTGTAAACCCGCACCGTCGGCCCCAAATACATGCCGTTGACGCCCCACACCGCCGCTTTGCGGTTATCCATAAACGCCCAGTGGGCGCGCTGCAGGGTCAGGAACAGCGGCTGACCGCGGCGAGACTCCAGCAGCGGCGGAATGGGTAATGGGGTCTGCGTTCCGCTCGCCTCTGCCCTCAGCGGCACGGCGCTCGCGCACAGCGCCAGGCCCGATGCCTGTAAAAACTGACGTCGACTGAGTGACATATTTTCTCCATGAAAAGCAATAACTAAACCGTGTGCAAAACCCAAACGCCCGCCAATCAAGATTAGCAGGCGCTCAGGCGTTAACGGCGCTGAACGCCAATTAAAAACGTATTCTTTGAAGCCGGTAGACTCTTATTTTTTGGCGGCGTTGCGCTGGGCGACTTCGGCGTCCAATTCGGCGATCTTCGCCTCCATCAGCTCGCGGCAATGGGCCGCCAGCTCGCGCACGTTTTCTTTGCCGTATTTGCTGGTATCCACCGGCGCCAACATCTCGACGATCACATGACCGTTATTCCAGCGATTAAGATTTATATTACCGCTGGTGGTCGATACGCAGATCGGCACAATCGGCACGCCGGCGGCGATGGCCGCGTGGAACGCGCCGGTTTTAAACGGCATCAGCCCGCGACCGCGGCTGCGGGTCCCTTCCGGGAACATCCAGATCGAAATGTCTTTCTTTTTGAACTGCTCCGCCACCTGGGCGATGGTGCCGTGCGCCTTGGCGCGATTATCACGATCTATCAGCAGATTACCGGTCAGCCAATACAGCGGGCCGAAAAACGGGATCCACACCAGACTTTTTTTACCGACGGTCACGGTGCGCGGCTGCACGATATTCGAGGCCGTCACCATGTCGTAGTTATTTTGGTGGTTGGCGATATAGATGCAGTTGCCGTTGTTGGCCGCATCGGCCGGCACGCGGGTTTCAACCTTGATGCCGAACAGCGTCGACAGGCGGCCGAAAAGGTGGCCGAAGGTCGCCACATGGCGGGGATTACGCGGGCTGAACAAGCAATAAACAGAACCGAAAATACACACCAGAATACAGAAAAGAGTGGCGAGAACGGCACGCAAAATCAATAACATAACAACCTCATTAGCACACTGCCAACGCAGTTTACTTCGCTGCGCAGATTCCTTTACTCATTATTTGCCGGCCAGGCGATAAGCACGCCGATGTCGCCTGCCTTTCTCGCTATTTTCCCGCCAGCCGGCAATACGCACAATAATTTTATGCGCAGAAATGTTAACTATTTGGAAAATAAACGCCAGCAAAAATAAATAAGGCGGCCACAGCATGCTGCGACCGCCCGTTAACGCTAGCGCCAACGCTTACTCTTCGCTATCGCCGCCCGACGCCCGCACCGGCGCATCCACTTCAACGCGATCGATACGCTGCAGGCCGCGCGGCAGCTGGGTGCCCTTGCGACCGCGCTCTGCACGGAACTTCTGCAGATCTTCCGGCCGCAGCGTCAGCTTGCGTTTGCCGACGTGCAGCGTGACGGACGCCTGCGGCGGCAGCACGAACAGCCAGGCCAGCTTGTCTTCACCGGCCGCCGCCTGGGCTGCCGGAATGGAGACGATCTTGTTGCCTTTGCCCTTCGACAGCTGCGGCAGATCGGCAACCGGGAACATCAGCATGCGCCCGGCGGCGGTGATCGACAGCAGCATGTCGTCTGCGCCGTGAATTTCCATCGGCGGCAGCGCTCTGGCGTTGTCCGGCAGCGTGATCATCACCTTGCCGGCGCGGTTGCGCGCCACCAGATCGTTGAAGGTGCAAACGAAGCCGTAACCGGCATCGGACGCCATCAGCAGCTTCTGATCGTCGGCCGCCATCAGCACCTGCTCAATGGTGGCGCCCGGCGGCGGCGTCAGCTTGCCGGTCAGCGGCTCGCCCTGCCCGCGCGCCGAAGGCAGCGTCATCGGATCGAGCGCGTAGCTGCGCCCGGTGGAGTCGATGAACACCACCGGCTGGTTGCTCTTGCCGCGCGCCGCGCCGCGGAAGCTGTCGCCGGCCTTGTAGCTCAGGCCGGCCGGATCGATGTCGTGGCCCTTGGCGCTGCGCACCCAGCCCATTTCAGACAGCACGATGGTTACCGGCTCGGACGGCACGAAGTCGTGCTCGCTCATCGCCTTGGCTTCCGCACGCTCGGTCAGCGGCGAACGGCGATCGTCGCCGTAGGTCTGCGCGTCGGCCTGGATCTCTTTCTTAATCAGCGTGTTCAGCTTGCGCTCGGACGCCAGCAGCGCCTGCAGCTGATCGCGCTCTTTCGCCAGCTCATCCTGCTCGCCGCGGATCTTGACCTCTTCCAGCTTGGCCAGGTGACGCAGTTTCAGCTCGAGGATCGCTTCCGCCTGGGTGTCGGAGATGCCGAAACGCTGCATCAGCACCGGCTTCGGTTCATCCTCGCTGCGGATGATGTGGATCACCTCGTCGATGTTGAGGAACGCCACCAGCAAACCTTCGAGGATATGCAGGCGTTTCAGCACTTTCTCGAGGCGGTAGTTCAGGCGGCGGCGCACCGTGTCGCGACGGTAGGCCAGCCATTCGGTGAGGATCTCCACCAGCCCTTTGACCTGCGGGCGGTTATCCAGACCGATCATGTTCATGTTGATGCGGTAGCTGCGCTCCAGATCGGTGGTGGCGAACAGGTGGTTCATCACCTGTTCCAGATCGATACGGTTGGAGCGCGGCACGATCACCAGACGCGTCGGGTTTTCGTGGTCGGATTCATCGCGCAGATCTTCGACCATCGGCAGCTTCTTGGCGCGCATCTGGCTGGCGATCTGCTCCAGCACCTTGGCGCCGGACACCTGGTGCGGTAAGGCGGTGATCACCGCGCTGCCGTCTTCTTTCTTCCACACGGCGCGCATGCGCACCGAGCCGCGGCCGCTCTGGTAAATTTTGCGGATTTCATCGCGCGGGGTGATGATCTCGGCTTCGGTCGGGAAGTCCGGCCCCTGCACGAATTCGAGCAGGTCATCGAGCGAGGCGCCCGGCTTGTCGAGCAGCGCCACCGCCGCCGCCGCGACTTCGCGCACGTTGTGCGGCGGAATGTCGGTCGCCATGCCGACGGCGATGCCGGTGGTGCCGTTCAGCAGGATATTCGGCAGGCGCGCCGGCAACATCTTCGGCTCTTGCAGCGTACCATCAAAGTTCGGGATCCAGTCGACGGTGCCCTGCCCCAGCTCGGCCAGCAGCACTTCGGCGTATTTGGAGAGGCGCGATTCGGTATAACGCATCGCCGCAAACGACTTGGGATCGTCCGGCGCCCCCCAGTTCCCCTGGCCGTCCACCAGCGGATAGCGGTACGAGAACGGCTGCGCCATCAGCACCATGGCTTCATAACACGCGCTGTCGCCGTGCGGGTGGTATTTACCCAGCACGTCGCCCACGGTACGGGCGGATTTCTTGAATTTGGCGCTGTTGTTCAACCCCAGCTCAGACATGGCGTAGATGATGCGGCGTTGTACCGGTTTCAAGCCGTCGCCAATGTACGGCAACGCCCGATCCATGATGACGTACATGGAATAGTTCAGATAGGCGTTTTCAGTGAATGTGTGCAGCGGTAAACGCTCTACACCGTCATGAGTCAGATCACTCATTACTCAATTATCCTCAGACCGTGGCTTGGCAATCCCTGGACGACAATAAGGCATCGCTTGTCGATTCTGCCCGCGATAGTAACCCATCTGCGGGGTGGCTGTCACAGTTGGCGCAAGGATCGCCGGCCGAAGGCGCTGTCGCCGGAGCGTTTAGGCAAAATTCCACCGTGATTGTTGATTAATAATCAACACTGTTGTGCCTGCCGTCACGTTTTTACTTGCCTGGCCAACGATTACACTCTCGTTCAGCAAGCTGTTTTTGCGCACCGCAGCGGAAAACGGCATCTATCTTAACTCTGACGGGAGCCGCAAAAGATGAGCAATATCCTGATTATCAACGCTAAAAAGCAATTCGGCCATTCCAACGGCGAACTCAACCAAACCCTGAGCGACGTGGCGGAAAGCTTCCTGCGCGATCTGCAGCACGATGTGCAGGTCACGGTGGTCGACGACGGCTATGACATTGAGGCCGAGGTGCAGAAATACCTGTGGGCCGATGCGGTCATCTATCAGATGCCGGGTTGGTGGATGGGCGAGCCGTGGATCCTGAAAAAATACATCGACGAAGTGTTCACCGCCGGCCACGGCAGCCTGTACGCCAGCGATGGCCGCACCCGCTCCGACGCCGGCAAGAAGTACGGTTCCGGCGGCCTGATTCAGGGAAAAAAATACCTGCTGAGCCTGACCTGGAACGCCCCGCTCGAGGCTTTCACCGATCCGAACCAGTTCTTCCACGGCGTCGGCGTCGACGGCGTTTACCTGCACTTCCACAAGGCCAACCAGTTCCTGGGGATGGAAGCCTTGCCAACCTTTATCTGCAATGACGTGATAAAACAACCGGATATCGAAACGGACATCGCACGTTATCGCGAGCATCTGGCGGAAATTTTTGCTTAACTGGCAGCGAAGGGCTTAACCAACGAGGTAATGATGATCACCGTAATCGCAGAAATCAAAGTCAAACCCGGCCACCGCGCCACCGTGTTACAAGCCATTGAAAAACTGGTGCCACTGGTGCTGGCGGAAGAAGGCTGCGGCGAATACACGCCGATGGTAGACAGCCACACCCAGGCCCCCTGGCAGAAACTGTCGCCGGACTCGGTGTTTATGCTGGAAAAATGGCAAAGCCAGGCGCATCTGGAAAAACACCTGCAGATCGACCATATGCTCAAGCACCGCGAGACCATCAAGGACTACGTGCTGGGCACCGAGATCTACGTGCTGGAAAACGCACTGTAATCCCCTCAGAGGCCCTCTGCGGCCTCTGGCGGTTCTCCCTCAAGGCGGGCGCTGACGTAGTCGAGAAAACAGGTGAGGCGCGCCGCCAGCTGGGCGTCGTGGTAATACACCGCGTGGATCGGTTGACGCACGTCCAGCGTCTCCCGCACCAGCAGCGGCACCAGCCTGCCCGCTTCCCGATCGCGTCGCGTCATAAAGTCCGCCAGCTGGACAATGCCCGCCCCACGCAGCGCCAACTCGCGCAGCGTCTCCCCGCTGGAGGCCGAGATCGTCGGTTCGATGGCGAAATGCCGCGCCTGCCGGTGGCGTAGCGGCCACTGGTTCAGCGACTCCGGATAGGTGAATCCCAACAGGCAATGGCGGTGCAGATCCTCCACGCCGCGCGGTTCGCCATGCCGTTGCAGGTAATCCGGGCTGGCGAGAATGCGCAACCGGCTGTTGCCCAGCAGGCGCGCGTGCAGCGTAGAGTCGCGCAGCGCGCCGATGCGGATCGCGATGTCGGCGCGTTTCTCCAGCAGGTCGATATTGCGATCGTCGGTGTCCAGCTCCAGCTCAATCTGCGGATAACGGCGGCGGAACTCCGCCACCATCGGCACCAGCACGTGCGCCATGAAAGGGGCGGCGGCGTTGACCCGCAGCCGACCGGCGGGCAGCCGGCGCCGCAGCGCCATGAGTTCTTCGGCCTGATCTACCGAACGCAGGATTTCTCGCGCAGGCGCCAGGAAGCTCTGCCCTTCTTCGGTCAGGCTCAGGCGACGCGTGGTGCGGCGCAAGAGCGTAGCGTCGAGCTTCGTTTCCAGACGGCTGAGTGCGCGGCTGACGCCGGAGGTGGTTTGGCCGAGCCGATCGGCGGCGGCGGTGACCGAACCGCTGTCGACCACCGCCGTGAACGCCAGCAGCTCTTCAAGGGTGATCTTCACGCGGTTCGCCCCAGGTTGACGGGCGCCGCATGCAACGCCCTGCGGGAAAGCAGGCCCAGCGTTTCACCGGGCCAGGGTCAGGCTCAGACCGCCAGTTCGGCCATGTCGCCCTTGTCTTGCAGCCAGTTGCGGCGATCTTCCGAACGCTTCTTGGCCAACAGCATGTCCATCACCGCCAGCGTCTGATCGACGTCATCCTCTGCCACCGTCAGTTGCACCAGACGGCGAGTGTTCGGATCGAGGGTGGTTTCGCGCAGCTGCAGCGGGTTCATCTCACCCAGCCCTTTAAAGCGCTGTACGTTCGGCTTGCCCTTCTTGCGCTTCAGCTGTTCCAGCACGCCGGCTTTCTCTTCTTCATCCAGCGCGTAGAACACCTCTTTACCGAGATCGATACGGTACAGCGGCGGCATGGCGACATAGACATGGCCGCCTTTCACCAGCGAACGGAAGTGGCGCACGAACAGCGCGCACAGCAGCGTGGCGATGTGCAGGCCGTCGGAGTCCGCATCCGCCAGGATGCAGATTTTACCGTAGCGCAGCTGGCTGAGATCTTCGCTGTCCGGATCGATGCCGATCGCCACGGAAATGTCGTGCACTTCCTGCGAGGCCAGTACTTCGTCCGAGGAGACTTCCCAGGTATTCAGGATCTTGCCCTTGAGCGGCATGATCGCCTGATATTCACGATCGCGCGCCTGCTTGGCCGATCCGCCCGCCGAGTCCCCTTCCACCAGGAACAGTTCGGTCATGGCCAGATCCTGCGAGGTGCAGTCCGCCAGCTTGCCCGGCAGCGCCGGCCCGCTGGTCAGCTTCTTGCGCACCACTTTCTTGGCGGCGCGCAGACGGCGCTGGGCGCTGGAAATCGCCAGCTCGGCCAGCTGTTCCGCCGCCTGAACGTTCTGGTTCAGCCACAGGCTGAAGGCGTCTTTCACCACGCCGGAAACGAAGGCCGCGCACTGGCGCGAGGAGAGACGCTCTTTGGTCTGCCCGGCGAACTGCGGATCCTGCATCTTCACCGACAGCACGTAGGCGCAGCGATCCCAGATATCCTCCGCCGACAGCTTCACGCCGCGCGGCAGGATGTTGCGGAATTCGCAGAACTCGCGCATCGCGTCCAGCAGCCCCTGACGCAGGCCGTTGACGTGGGTACCGCCCTGCATGGTCGGGATCAGGTTGACGTAGCTTTCGGTCAGCAGCTCGCCGCCTTCCGGCAGCCACAGCAGCGCCCAGTCCACCGCTTCGGTATCACCGGCGAAATTGCCGACGAACGGCGCTTCCGGCAGGGTAATCAGGCCGTTGACCGCTTCCATCAGGTAGTCGGTCAGACCGTCCTGGTAGCACCAGCGCTGTTCGGTGTTGTTCACCTTGTCGATGAAATAGATCTCGACGCCGGGGCACAGCACCGCCTTGGCTTTCAGCAGGTGAGTCAGGCGCGATACCGAGAAACGCGGGCTGTCGAAGAACTGTTCGTCCGGCCAGAAGTGCACGCTGGTGCCGGTGTTGCGTTTGCCGCAGGTGCCGGTCACCGTCAGATCCTGCACCTTGTCGCCGTTTTCGAAGGCGATGCCGTAGACGTTGCCGTCGCGGCGCACGTTGACTTCCACCCGTTTCGACAGGGCGTTGACCACCGAGATGCCAACGCCGTGCAGGCCGCCGGAGAACTGGTAGTTTTTATTCGAGAATTTACCGCCGGCGTGCAGCCGGCACAGGATCAACTCAACCGCCGGCACGCCCTCTTCCGGGTGGATGTCCACCGGCATGCCGCGGCCGTCGTCGATCACTTCCAGCGACTGATCGGCGTGCAGAATCACGTCGATACGCTTGGCGTGACCAGCCAACGCTTCGTCGACGCTGTTATCGATCACCTCTTGGCCGAGGTGGTTTGGGCGCGTCGTGTCGGTATACATGCCGGGACGACGGCGCACTGGTTCTAGACCGCTGAGTACTTCAATGGCATCAGCGTTATAGCTGGATTGAGTCATCGTTGATTATTTTTTCGTGGTTAAAGGGAGGTGCCGGAACGGTCCGTCAGACCGCGTTTAGCCCTAAAAAATCCACAATCTGGGGGAAGTAGTGCTCGAAACCGACGAAGGCGTGGTTTCCACCCGACTCCACCGTTTGCCGACACGCGGTGTAATACGCCACTGCCTGGCCGTAATCGAGAATTTCATCGCCCGTTTGCTGCAGCAGCCAGATTAAATCCGGCGACTCCAAAGGATCGATCTGCATCACTTTCAGATCGTAAACGTGACGAGACTCTAACACATATTGCTGGCCGGTGTAGGGGTTCTCGTTGGCGCCGAGATAGTCGACCAGCAGCTCAAACGGCTTGACCGCCGGGTTGACCACCACCGCCGGCAGCGAAAAACACTGCGACAGCCAGGTGGCGTAATAGCCGCCCAGCGAGGACCCCACCAATCCGAGCGTTTGTCCGGCGCGCTCCAGCACCAGATTCTCCAGCATCTCGGCGGCCTCCGCCGGAAAAGCCGGCAGCTGCGGCACCAGCATCTGGATATCGGGATGGTGCTCAGCCAGCCAGGCCTTGAAGGCCACCGCCTTGGCCGACTGCGGCGAGCTGTTGAAACCGTGCAGGTAGAGCAGTGTCGAAGGCATCAGTATCCATCCGAGTCCATATCGGGGCGGAAATCGTCGTTTTCCAGGCGGAACACCTGCGTCTCGACGCGGCCATCCGGCAACAGATCGAGGTAGCGCCAGCCGGGGGAGACGTCGTCGATGGTGAAGTTCGTGCAGTGCGGCTTGAATTGCACGCAGGTCGAGGGCGTCGCCAACAGGCGCCGGCCCTGCCATTCCAGATCCAGATCCTGGTGAATGTGCCCGCACACTACGGTATTCACTTTCGGATAACGCAGCAGGATCGCACCCAGCATATGCGGGTTGCGCAGGCTGTGCTGATCAAGCCAGGTACAGCCGGAAGGCAGCGGATGATGGTGCAGCAGCAACAGCGTATAGCGCTCGGGGTGAGCCTGCAGGCAGCGCTCCATCCACTCGAGCTGGTATTCGCTCAATTCGCCGTGCGGTACGCCGAACACCTGGCTATCCAACATCAGCACTTGCCAGCTGTCGCCCAACAGCACCTGTTTGGAAGGCGCGATACCGGCGGCGGCCAACGCGTCGACCATCGCCGGTTGAAAATCGTGGTTACCCGGCAGCCACACGCAGGGGGCCGGCAGTTGCGCGATGCCGGCGGCGAAGTGACGGTACGCCTCCTGCGAATGATCCTGCGCCAAATCTCCCGTGGCGACGATCAAGTCGACATCGCGGCGCTGCGCCTGGATGGCGTCCAGCACCGCGTGATAGCTGCGATAGGTATTGATGCCGAGCAACGTCTCGTGTTCGCCGGCAAAAAGGTGGGTATCTGTTATTTGTAGAATCCTGACCGCGGCCCCACTCGCCACGGGCAGTTTAAACAGGCTTTCCAAATGGTGTCCTTTGTTATTTCAGTCTGTCTAACAAACCGGAACCGCCATCGCTCCATGCGCCAAACAGTAGCGCAGCCAATCAGCAAGAAACTGGTTAATTTGATGCTTTTCGTCGCGTTGATGCAACTTTTTATTAGGATAATCATAACGCGCTTTAAAGCGGTAGATCTGCTGACTGGAACACACTTCCGCAACCATGGCGTCATGGTACAGCCGCACCGTCATCGCGGGCAGGCTCCAGTAGCTGACCGCCGGAAAGATCTGCTCGATCTCCACCAGCGACGTGTAACGCGTGGACTCAACGATGGTCAAACGATAGCCGGCGCCGTTCACCTGATAAGTCACCGTTTCGCCCGCTTCGTCGTTGCGCGGCAACAAGCGGCGCAATTGCGCGAAGTTGGTTTCGCACAATCTCATCATTTCGGGGAAATCAGGGGTATAGCGCTGTTTCATTAGTTGGCCCACTCTTTTCTCAACGATTCATGGTGCAACGTCAGCCATTGCAATGCAATCACTGATGCGGCGTTATCGATCGCGCCCTCCTCCACCCAGCGGTAAGCCTGCTCGCGGCTGACCACGTGGACGCGGATATCCTCATGTTCTTCCGCCAGGCCATGGATGCCTTCGGCGGTGCCGGCGTCTACCTCGCCGACCATGATCGACAGACGTTCGCTGGTGCCCCCCGGGCTGGCCAGATAGCTCAGCACCGGCTTGCAGCGCCCGACCACCACGCCGGCCTCTTCCTGCGCTTCGCGGCGGCACACGTCTTCGACGCTTTCGCCGGTTTCGATCATACCCGCCACCATTTCCAGCAGCCAGGGCGAATTAATGGTATCGACCGCGGCGATGCGCAGTTGTTCAATCAGTACCACTTCGTCGCGCACCGGATCGTAGGGCAGCAGCACCGCCGCATGGCCGCGCTCGAAAATTTCACGCGTGATTTCAGGACTCATTTCACCATTGAACAAGCGATGGCGAAACCGGTATAAATTGAGTGAAAAAAAACCACGATACAGCGTCTCGCGTGCAATAATTTCTACATCTTTTTTATCGAAAGTGACGGGTGACGGCTGCGAACGGTTCATGTGCGAATTCTCCTGCGTAGTATGCCGATAAAATAAACGGTTTTGATGACAGAAACAGTGGGACTCTCCGCCGCGGCTTTATGTTAGGCTGTTTTTCGCCGCCGGATGCGGCACGTTTGTGCGCTCGCATGTAATAGTGGGAAACAATCCGGATTGTCAGCCATAATATCAGCTGCAGCCGACCCGGGCAGTTTGCCAAGGTAAATGGGCGGTCTGAAAGGTAAAAGTTACGCGAGATGGCACATTCAGCCACCTGATGCGTACCGCAGACTCTGCTAGAATCGGCAACTATTTCGTCTATCGTCAGAGCTAACATAGCAATATTGCTGCACAACAAGGAATGCAAATGAAGAAACTGCTCCCCCTTCTTATCGGACTGAGCCTGGGCGGCTTCAGTGCAATGAGCCAGGCAGAGAACCTGCTGCAGGTCTACAAACAGGCCAGGGAAAGTAACCCGGATCTGCGCAAAAGTGCTGCTGACCGCGACGCCGCATTCGAAAAGATCAATGAAGCGCGCAGCCCGCTGCTGCCGCAGCTCGGCCTGAGCGCCGGTTACAACTACAACAACGGCTATCGCGACAGCAACGGCGTCAACAGCAATGTCACCAGCGCTTCGCTCGGCCTGACGCAAACCATCTTCGACATGTCGAAATGGCGTGCGCTGACGCTGCAGGAAAAGACCGCCGGCATCTCCGACGTGACCTTCCAGACCGCGGAACAGCAGCTGATCCTCAACACCGCCACCGCCTATTTCAACGTGCTGAGCGCCATTGACACGCTCTCTTATACCCAGGCGAACAAACAAGCGGTTTACCGCACGCTGGATCAAACCACCCAACGCTTCAACGTAGGCCTGGTGGCGATCACCGACGTGCAGAACGCCCGTTCCGCCTACGATACCGTGCTGGCGGCCGAAGTCACTGCCCGCAACAACCTGGACAACGCGCTGGAATCGCTGCGCCAGATCACCGGCACCTTCTATCCTGAGCTGGCCTCGCTGAATACCGATCGCTTCAATACCCAGCGCCCGGAAGCGGTGAACAACCTGCTGAAAGAAGCGGAAGCGCGCAACCTGAGCCTGCTGTCTGCCCGTCTGAGCCAGGACCTGGCGCGCGAGCAGATCCGCTCTGCGCAGACCGGTTACATGCCGACGGTCAACCTGAATGCGTCGACCGGGATCACCAATACCCGTTACAACGGTTCCGCCACTCACGACACGCTGAGCTCCAGCCGTTATAGCAATTCTGACGCCGGTCAGAACCAGGTTGGCGTTTCGATCAGCCTGCCGCTGTACAGCGGCGGCGCAACCAACTCGCAGGTGGAACAGGCGCAGTACGGCTTCGTCGGCGCCAGCGAGCAGCTGGAAAGCGCCCACCGCGGCGTAGTGCAGACCGTGCGTTCGTCGTTCAACAACGTCAACGCCTCGATCAGCAGCATCAACGCCTACAAACAGGCAGTGATCTCCGCGCAGAGCTCGTTGGATGCGATGGAAGCCGGTTATCAGGTCGGTACCCGCACCATCGTCGACGTACTGAACGCCACCAGTACCCTGTATAACGCCAAGCAGCAGCTTTCCAGCGCGCGTTATACCTACCTGATCAACCAGCTGAACATCAAGTCGGCGCTCGGCACGCTGAACCAGAACGATCTGCTGACGCTGAACGGCGCACTGGGCAAACCGGTGTCGACCGCGCCTGACGCCGTCGCGCCGCAGAACCGCTCTCAGGACGCCTACGCGGACGGCTACCAGGACAACGCGCCGATGCAACAGGTCGCCGCGCCGGCACCAAGCGCCACACGCGCTGCGGCACCGGCCGTCAGCCAACCGGCACGCAACAGCGGCAACCCATTCCGCAACTGATGCGCGCGCGTTGATAAACACGGGGTCCGGCCTGCGCCGCACCCCGTTTTTTTTGCCCCGATTTCCCCACTTCTGCCCGCCGCCTCACAGCCGTCGCTGCCCCAGGTGGTATCATCGTCACTCTCGTTTTCGCAGTCTGGTGAGGTTCGATGGACAACGATTCACGCTGGCAGCGCTTGATTAACGACGGCGAACTGCCGCCGCCGCTGCGCCCGGCACAGGCGATTTACGCCTCCTGGCTGCGCTGCCGCAGCCTGATGCAGCCCGACGTTTGGCAGGCACCGCACCGCGCTCAGGGCGCCACCTTCGAATCGATTTGCCGCCGCAAGAACGACCTGCTGACGCTCGGCCAGGCGGCGCTGGAAGACGCCTGCGAATACATGGAGCCGCGTCGTTGCCTGTTGATGATCCTCGACGAGAGCGGCTGCATGCTGTGGCGCTGCGGCGACGCCAAAACCTGGGAGCTGTTGCAGCCATTGGGGTTCGCCCCCGGCGCTTACTGGGCCGAGGGGCAGATCGGCACCAACGCCCCGGCGCTGGCGGCGGCGGAAGGCCACCCGGTGCGGGTGAGCGGCGAAGAGCACGTGCGCCGGGCGCTGCACGGCTGGTCGTTCTGCGCCACACCGGTCTACGACAACAGCGGCCGCCAACGCGGCTCGATCGCGCTAGGCTGCCTGCTGGCCGACTGCGCCGCCGGCGATCTGTCGCTGACGCTGGCCATCGCCCGCGAAATCGGCAATTCGCTGAACGCCGACGGCCTGCTGGCGGAATCCAACCGCCATCTGAATCAGCTTTACGGCCTGCTGGACGGCGTGGACGACGGCGTTATGGCCTGGGATCACCGTGGCTACCTGCAATACATTAACCAACGCGCCGCCGGCTTGCTGAAGCTGGACGAGCAGCAGAGCCAGGGCAAACCGCTGGCGCAGCTGCTGACGCTGCCCGCCCTGCTCAAGCGCGCCATCGCCGACCGGCAGCCGCTGCAACACGTCGAAGTCACCTTCGAAAGCCAGCGGCAGTTTATCGCCGCCTTGCTGACGCTCAAGCCGATTTTCGACGGCGAACGCTGCAGTTTCATCGCCCTGCTGCACCCGCTCGAGCGGCTGCGCCAGTACGTCAGCAGCCAGCTGGGGCGAGTCAGCCACAGCTTCGAGCAGATGCCCTCCGCCTCGCTGGAGATGCGGCGGCTGATCCGTTACGGGCAGCAGGCGGCCAAGGGCCAGCATCCAATCCTGCTGCGCGGAGAGGAAGGGGTCGGCAAAGAGCGGCTCAGCCAGGCTATCCACAACGCCGGCGAACGCGCCGCCGGGCCGTATATCGCCCTCAACTGCCAGCTGTTGCCGCAGGCGCAGGGGTTACGTGAGCTGCTGGGCAGCGACGCCAGCGAAGAAGAGGCGGGCCAGCTGAGCAAATTCGAATTGGCCAACGGCGGCACGCTGTATCTCGAACAGATCGAATACCTGCCGGCGGAGATGCAGTCGGCGTTGCTGCAGGTGCTGAAAACCGGCGTGGTGATCCGCCTCAATTCCAGCCGGGTGATCCCGGTCGATGTGCGGGTGATCGCCGGCAGCGCC
Source organism: Serratia sp. A07 (assembly GCF_058725505.1). Taxonomy (NCBI): domain Bacteria; kingdom Pseudomonadati; phylum Pseudomonadota; class Gammaproteobacteria; order Enterobacterales; family Yersiniaceae; genus Serratia; species Serratia sp. A07. The sequence goes on along the minus strand of NZ_JBZXDO010000005.1, from coordinate 192,023 downwards.
GCAGATCTGCCGCTGCTAGTGCAGCAAAACCGCTTCCGCCGCCAGCTGTTTTACAGCCTGCAAGCCTTCGAGATCCAGATCCCGCCGCTGCGCCAGCGGCTGAGCGATATTCCGCTGCTGGTCAAACACCATCTGCGCGCGCTGGAGCAACATTTTCAGTGTCGCTTTCGGGTGGATGACGAAGTGATGGCCCAGTTGGCGCTCTACCTGTGGCCGGGCAACGATTTGGAACTGAAAGGGGTGGTGGAGCGCGCGGCGATGATCTGCCACGGCCACCACATCCAGTTGGCGGATTTGCCGGCGCACCTGCTCGGCCAGCCGTCGCTGCTGGAGAGCGATCCGCAGCCCGGCGCGCCGCTGTTGACGCTGACGGACATGGAGCGCCAGGCTATCCTCCGCGCGGCGACCGTCAGCCGAGGTCAGCTGACGGAGATGGCGCAGCTGCTGGGCATCGGCCGCACCACCCTGTGGCGGAAGATCAAACAGCACGGGATCGATATCCGCCAGTTCAAGCTGCGCGCCTAGTGGCTGAGCTGCAACACCCCGCGCGCGGCGTCCAGCATCGCCTTCTGCCCGCTGCGGGTTTTGCTCAGGCAATCCTGCATGCCGACCACCATCGGAATGCCCATCGCCTTCGCCAGAATGGCGCTGTGCGACAGGGCATTGCCACCGCTGAGGCAGATGCCGAGCACCAGCCGCCTGTCGAGCATCACCACTTCTGAAGGCATCAGCTCGTCCATCACCAGTATCGACGGCTCTGCCAGCGCGATGGCCGGCAGCGGCAGCCCCTGCAGATGGCACAGCGTGCGGCGCAGCATGTCGCGCACGTCCAGTTCACGCGCCCGCATGTAGTCGTCATCCAGTTCGCGGTACTCTTCGGCGATCGCCTCCAGCACCTGCCGCCAGGCCTGTTCGGCGCAGCACAGCTGTTGCGCGATGCGGGTGTAAGCCGCCTGCTGCAGATCCGGATCGTCCAACAGCATGCTGTGGGCGCCGAAGATCGCCGCCTGCGGCTTGCCGATCAGCGTACCGGTACGTTCCGCCAGCCGGTTCAGATCGCTCAGGGTGTGCTGCAGCGCCTCCCGCAGGCGTTGCTGTTCACCCAACACCTCGTCCGCGCCGATCCGTCGATCGACGGTTGGCGGCCGGAAGCTGTGGGCCTGGAACACCGGCCCGCTGGTGACGCTTTCCGCCACCGGGATACCGTGCAGCGAAGGCTGCTGCCGCTCGGAAACCGTCTCGCCGAAATGTTGCTCCGCCAGCGCTTTGAACGCCGCCAGCGCTTCGTCCGCCTGCGCGCCGTCGGCGATCAGGCGAATGGTGTCGCCGTGGCGCACCTGCAGCAGTGCCAGCTGATTGAGGCTGCGCGGATCGACGCACTGCCCCTGCTTTTCCAGCACCAGCTCGGCCTTGAACGGCGCCAGCGCCTCTACCAGCCGCGCCGCCGGGCGCGCATGCAGCCCGTGCGGGTTTTGCACCGTCCAGGTTGCGCTTTTGCCCTGCGCCAGCGGCAAGGCCGCGCTTTTCGCCGCAGATGTGGCCTCGCCCAGCTGCGCCTGTTTAGCCTGCAGCGCACCCTGTGCCTCCGCCACTACCTGCTCCAGCGAGGCGCCGGAGTTGGCGGCGACCACCGCCGCCAGCGTGCCTTCGACCAGCGGCGCCGCACACAGCCGCACTTTGGCGGCCAGGTCTGGATCCAGCAGATCGAGCGCGGTTTCCGCGCTGAGCAGCGCGCTGCCCAAATCCATCAGCACCAGAACGCCGTCGCCGTCGGCAACCGCTTCGATCGCCTCCATCACTTTGACCGCGTCGGTGCCGATCGGGTGCTGCTCGTCATCCACGCCCGCCGCCAGCGCCAGCTTGCAGCCATCACCGCGCATCATCTGCCGCGCCAACTGCTCAACGCCGCGCGCCAGCAACGCGCTGTGCGAAACCACCACGATATTAATCATCTCGCCTCCTGCTACGGCTAACTACCGGCGACCTCGGCCAGCGTTTTCATCATCAGCATCACCGAAGTGGCGCCGGGATCCTGGTGGCCGATGCTGCGCTCGCCCAGGTAACTGGCCCGCCCCTTGCGCGCCTGCATGGTAATGGTGCTCTCCACCGCCCGCTCGGCGCTGTCGGCGGCGCGCTGCAGCGCCTCCGCCACGCTCAGGTTCTGCTGCGCGGACTGGCCGAGGCTTTCCACCACCGGCCACCAGGCGTCGCACATGGTTTTGTCGCCCGGCTCCGCCTTACCGCGCATCACCACGCCTTCCACCCCCTCCTGCATCATCTGCTGCAGCTCCGCCAGATCCAGGCTTTGCTTGGCGTTCGCCGCCTGCGCTGCGCGGATGAAGAAGGTGCCGAACAGCGGGCCGCTGGCGCCGCCCACGCTCGACAGTAGCGTCATGCCGGTATTTTTCAGAATGAAGCCGATATCTTTGTCCGCCACCGACGGCAGTTTTTCTACCACCTTGTTAAAACCGCGATTCATGTTCAAACCGTGGTCGGCATCGCCGATCTCGGTATCCAACCGGGTCAGAAAATCGCGCTCCCGGCTGAACACCTCGCCGCAACGCATCAGCCAATCGACAACCTGTTGTTTGGTCAACGCCATGATTCCTCCTCAGCAACCCCAACGCAGCGCAGGCGTTTTCACCGGCGCATCCCACAAGGACAACAGCTCGTCGTCCACGTTCAACAGCGTGATGGACACGCCCTGCATATCGAGCGAGGTGCAATAAGAGCCCACCAGGTTGCGTTCGATAATGATGCCCGCCTCGGCGCAGCGTTCCGCCAATCGATGGTACACGCCATACAGCTCGGACAGCGGCGTGGCGCCCAGGTTGTTGACCAGCGCGATCGCCCGATCGCCGCGCGTCAGCGGCTGCTTGGTTTGCATCTCGTCGCGCCACTCGCCCTGCTGACGATCCCAGACGCGGATCGTGCGCTGATAGTGGCCGTGGTCGATCAGCGTATGGAACATGTCGTCCACCGCCGCGTTGAGCGTGGTGAACGGGCGGCGCGCAATGCCCGGCTCGCCGTGAATGCCGACGCCGAACTCCATTTCGTTCTCCGCCAGGGTGAACGACGGCTTGCCGGCGGCCGGCACGGTGCAAGCCCCCAGCGCGATGCCGATCGAATGCCCGTGGTTATTGATGCGATGCCCCAGCGTCACCACGCTGTCCAGATCGTCGCCGCGCGCCGCGGCGGCGCCCAGCAACTTCTCCATCAGCACGGTGTTGGCCACCCCACGCCGCCCGGCGGTAAACAGACTGTCTTTGACCGCCACGTCGTCATCCACCAGCACCGTCGCCACCGCGACGCCGCTGTCGTGCAGCAGCTCGGTGGCGGTTTCGAAGTTGAGCACGTCGCCGGTGTAGTTCTTGATCAGCAGCAACACCCCGGCGCCGCCGTCGATCGCCTGGCCGCACTCGTACATTTTATCCGGCGTCGGCGAGGTAAAAATCTCGCCCGGACAGGCGCCGTCGAGCATCCCTTCGCCGACGAAACCGCAGTGCATCGGCTCATGGCCGCTGCCGCCGCCGGACAGGATCGCCACCTTGCCCGCCACCGGCGCGTCGGCGCGGGTCACGAACACCGGATCCGCGTGCACCAACAGCTCGGGATGGGCCTCCGCCAGCCCCTGCAACTGCTCTTCCAACACCGACTCGACCTGATTAATCAGTTTTTTCACGATGGTTTCCTCTGTAAGAACAGGGGCGCGGCGCACCGCGCCCCAAGGGTATCAATGACGCTGCAGCCAGGCGGCGCCCAGCCTATCCGCCGTCAGGATCGCCGCCTGCACGCCCGCTGGGGTGACCTTGAACGGCATGTTGTGAATGGTTTCGCCGGCGGCGCAGCTGGCCTCGGCCACCGCCATGATCTTCGCCGTCGCATCGCCGGTGACGCCCATCTGCGCCAGCGTGATCGGCAGGCCGATGCCATGGCAAAACGCCAGCACGGTTTCAATCTGCGCCATGGGGCTGTTCTGCAGCACCAGCTGTGCCAGGGTGCCGAACGCCACTTTCTCGCCGTGATACAGGTGGTGGCACTCCTCGAGCACGGTAAAACCGTTGTGAATGGCATGCGCCGCCGCTAGCCCGCTGCTCTCGAAGCCGATGCCGCTCAGATAGGTATTGGCCTCAATGATGCGCTCCACCGCTTCCGTCACCACGCCGGCCTCGACCGCCAGTTTGGCTTTTACCCCTTCCGCCAGCAGCGTGTCATAACACAGCCGCGCCAGGCTGAGCGCCGCCAGCGTCGATTTGCCGCCGGCCATGCTGGTGGCCTGGGCGTCGAAACAGGCCTGGGCTTCGAAATAGGTGGAGAGCGCGTCGCCCATGCCGGCCACCAGCAGGCGCACCGGCGCTTTGGCGATGATGGCGCTGTCCATCACCACCATGTCCGGGTTGCGCGGATAAATCAGGTATTCGGCAAATTCGCCCTGTTCAGTGTAGAGAACCGACAGCGCGCTGGTCGGCGCATCGGTGGAGGCGATGGTGGGAATAAGCACCACCGGCAGCTGTTGGTAGTGCGCCACGGCCTTGGCGGTGTCGAGCGTCTTGCCGCCGCCGACGCCGATCACGCCGCGGCAGCCGTGAGCCTGCAGCTCATGGCCGAGCCGGTCTATCTCTTTGCGGCAGCATTCGCCGTTGAAGCGGGCCGCGTGATGTTTCACGCCGTGCTGCTGCAGGCTGCCCATCAGGGTGTCGCCCGCCAGCTGCATCACGAAGTCGTCTGCGATCACCAGGTAGTGATCGGCGAGGGATTTGGCGTATTCGCCGACGGCGGCCAGCGCATTGGCGCCCTGAATATATTTACCTGGTGACTGGATGATTCTCAACATAACCGGATCCTTGTAGGGAGTTGGCGATGGTAACGTTCAGATATCAGGTGATGACGCGCCGACTTCGCCGCCGGCTTGTTGTTGTGCTTCGACTATGAGCGCCCGCCGCCCGCCTGGCGAGCTTCGCGATTTTTGTTCCATTATGGAACATCATCATAGCGACAACGTTTCATGATGAAACGCCAACGCGCGTTTTTTCGCCGCGAAAGCGAACTGGCGCACACCCCAACGTATAACTGCGTAAAGAGTCGATTCTGCGGGCGTTTCAGCTTTAATTTTGACCATGTTTCCCCTATCCTTAGCGCCACTACTGGGAAAGGGCGAAAACAGCCCGCATGATGGGATTGATAACGATGAAACGGACAAAAAACATCAACCAAGAGACGTTCCGCAAATCCTGGCGCAGCTACCGTGTCGCGCCCGTGGCTTTGGCGATCAGCGCTGTCTTTATGCTGGCCGGCTGCGAGAAGAGCGATGAAACGGTCTCCCTGTATCAGAATGCCGATGACTGTTCGCGCGCCAATCCTTCGATGAGCGAGCAGTGCACCACCGCCTACAACAACGCCTTGAAAGAAGCGGCGAAAACCGCGCCGAAATACGCTACCCGCGAAGACTGCGTCGCCGAGTTCGGCGAAGCGCAGTGCACCCAGGCGCCGGCTCCGGCGCAGGCCGGCATGGCGGCGGAATCGCAAAGCAGCGGCAGCTTCTGGATGCCGCTGATGGCGGGCTACATGATGGGTCGCCTGATGGGCGGCTCCGGTTTCGCGCAGCAGCCACTGTTCACCTCCAAGAACGCCGCCAGCCCGGCGAACGGCAAGTTTGTCGACGCCAGCGGCAAGAGCTACGGCCCGGCCACCGCCGGCGGCCGCACCATGACGGTGCCGAAAACCGCCATGGCGCCGAAGCCTGCGGTCACCAACACCGTGACCCGCGGCGGCTTCGGCGAGACCGTGGCCAAGCAGACCAGCATGCAGCGCAGCAGCGCCACCTCCAACTCCGGCTCTCGCAGCATGGGCGGTTGATGCATGAAACGTATTGCTATTACCGAGCGCCCGGACTGGCGTGAAAAAGCGACCGAGTTCGGGTTCCGTTTCCACACCATGTACGGCGAGCCCTACTGGTGTGAAGACGCCTATTACCAGTTCACGCTGGCGCAGATTGAAGAGATCGAAAGCGCCACCGCGGAGCTGCACCAGATGTGCCTGCAGGTGGTAGAAAAAGTGGTCGGCAGCGACGAGCTGATGGCCAAGTTCTGCATCCCGAAACACACCTGGGAGTTCGTGCGCAGCTCCTGGCGCACCCACCAGCCGTCGCTGTACTCGCGTCTCGATCTGGCCTACGACGGCGTCAACCCGCCGAAGCTGCTGGAAAACAACGCCGATACGCCAACCTCGCTGTATGAGGCGGCCTTCTTCCAGTGGCTGTGGCTGGAAGACCAGATCAACGCCGGCAAGCTGGATCCGGAGTCGGATCAGTACAACAGCCTGCAGGAGAAGCTGATCGAGCGTTTCGCCGAGCTGAAAGCACATCACGGCTTCGGCCTGTTGCACCTGGCCTGCTGCCAGGACAGCGAAGAAGATCGCGGCACGGTGCAATATCTGCAGGACTGCGCGCAGGAAGCCGGTCTGCCGACCGAGTTCCTGTTCATGGAAGAGATTGGCCTCGGCGAGAAAGGCCAGTTTACCGATCTGCAGGATCAGGTGATCGGCAACCTGTTCAAGCTCTACCCGTGGGAATTCATGCTGCGCGAGATGTTCTCCACCAAGCTCGAAGACGCCGGCGTGCGTTGGCTGGAGCCGGCCTGGAAGAGCATCATCTCCAACAAAGCGCTGCTGCCGCTGCTGTGGGAAATGTTCCCGAACCACCCTAACCTGCTGCCGGCTTATTTCACGCAAGACGATCATCCGACGATGGATCATTACGTCACCAAACCGCTGTTCTCGCGGGAAGGCGCCAATATCCAGATCGTCGAAAACGGTCAGGAAGTGGCGCGCGTCGATGGGCCGTACGGTGAAGAAGGCATGATCGTGCAGCAGTTCCATCCGCTGCCGAAGTTCGAAGACAGCTACACGCTGATCGGCAGCTGGCTGGTGAACGATCAACCCTGCGGCATCGGCCTGCGCGAAGATCGCGAACTGATCACGCAGGATCTGTCGCGCTTCTATCCGCACACTATTCTCGGCTGATCGCCCCGCTGAAAGCAAAAACGCCAGTCTCTGACTGGCGTTCTTTCTTTACCCCACCTGTACCGACAGCATGCTCAGCGCCCCCATTTCGATACCGTCGATCGGCACGCTGATGGCCTCTTTTCCATCCCAACCGCCAAGCACATACAGCAACGGCAGATAGTGTTCCGGCGTCGGATTCGACAACGCCGCGCCCTCATGGCGCATGAAATCCACCAGCGGGTGATTATCGCCCCGATAACGCAGGTTATCCCGGACAAAGTTATTGAACGATTCCGCCCATGGGTAGGCGCTGGTGTCGCCCTGCCATTTCACCATGCGCAGGTTGTGCACCACGTTGCCGCTGGCGACGATCATCACGCCCTCATCCCGCAGCGCCGCGAGTTTGCGGCCCAGCTCATAGTGGTAAGCCGCCGGCTGCGTGCCGTCGACGCTGAGCTGCACCACCGGGATATCGGCATTGGGATACATCTTGATCAATACGCCCCAGGTGCCGTGATCCAACCCCCACTCGCCGAGATCCGCCGTTACCGGCACTGGCGCCAGAATGCGCTGCAGCTGCGCGGCCAGCGCGGGAGAGCCTGGCGCCGGATAACGGGTATCAAACAGCGCCTGCGGGAACCCGCCAAAGTCGTGAATGGTTTTGGGTTTTTCCATCGCGGTGACCGCAGTGCCGCGGGTATACCAATGCGCGGAAACCGCTACGATCGCCTTCGGGCGCGGCAATGAATCACCCAACGCACGCCATGCCCGGGTGTAACGGTTGTCTTCCAGCACGTTCATCGGGCTACCGTGGCCAAGAAACAGTGCCGGCATACGAGAGGTGTTCATAGAGGGATCCTTAGTTCAAATTGTGCTATGCCGCTACATTACGCGCTTTGCCGCAGCAACACAGCCGGATAACCGTGATGAAGATATTCAATAAATTTGAATTAAAAGTAGAGAAATACGCCGGTCAACAGAAAGATAAAAAAATCATATATTTCAATAAAATAATAAGATCAGTGAATACCATGACATTACTGCCACACAGATCCAATTTGTGAACAATTTATGTATTTTTTGTTAACAAAATCTATACACTCCTCCTCTGCCGACGGGAGCAGGCAACGCCGTCGCGCGATGGGAATTACGTCTCACCAAGGAGGAATTCATGTTCAGACTCACACTGGCAACCCGCCTGGCGCTTTCCATGTTCTTACTCGCCGGCTGGACGGCAACCACCGGCGCGGCGGACAACGCGCAGCTGACGCAGCGCGAAGATCCTTACTTCCTTCAGGCGCAAACTCAGCTGCAACAGCGGCTGAAACAGACGCCAAACACCAACCGCGCCAAAAACGTCATTCTGGTCGTCGGTGACGGCATGGGGTTTTCCACCGTGACCGCCGCCCGCATTTTTGAAGGGCAGCAGCGCGGCGTGGACGGCGAATCCAACGTGTTGGCCTGGGAGGCCTTCCCCTATCTGGCGGCGGCCAAAACCTACTCCGCCGACGCCCAAATCACCGACTCTGCGCCCAGCGCGGTGGCGATGACCACCGGCGTCAAAACCATCAACGATCTGATGGGTCTCGATCATACGGCTACCCTCAACAACTGCGAGGATCAGCAAACCAAGGCCGTCACCACGCTGTGGGAGATGGCCGCAACGCTCGGCATGTCCACCGGCGCCGTGACGACCGCCACCATTACCCACGCCACGCCGGGCGCCACCTATGCCCATATCGCCAATCGCGACTGGGAGTCTGACGCCAAAATGCCGGCAAATGCCCTGGCCGCAGGCTGCCGCGACATCGCGCGCCAGTTGGTGGAAATGAAGTACGGCAACGGCCTGAACGTAGCGATGGGCGGCGGGCGCGCCAACTTCCTGCCCGACAGCGTGAGCGATCCGGAATACCCCGGCAAGAAAGGTGCCAGAAAGGACGGCCGCGACCTGACGCAGGCCTGGCTGCAACGCTACGGCGAGCGCGGGCAATACGTCTGGAATCAGGCGCAGTTCAACAAAATCGAACCGGGCAACGTCGACCATCTGCTGGCTCTGTTCGAGCCGTCGCACATGAACTTCGAGCACGACCGGCGACAAGACGCGGCGGGAGAACCCTCACTGGCGGAAATGGCCGGCAAGGCCATCGATATTCTGTCCAGGAATCCTGAGGGTTATCTGCTGTTGGTGGAGGGGGGGCGCGTCGATCACGGCAGCCATAGCGGTAACGCCTACCGCACGCTGAGCGACGCGGTCGCCCTGAACGAAGCGGTGAAAACCATCGTCAATAAAGTCGATCTGAACGACACGCTGGTGGTGGTGACCGGCGATCACAGCCACACACTCACCATCGCCGGCTATGCCAAGCGGGGTAATCCTATCCTCGGTATTTCCGTGGGGGTCAACGGCAAACCGCTGCTGGGCAGCGACGGCAAGCCTTACACCACCGTCGGCTTCGCCAATGGCCCCGGCGGCACGATCCCACTGGCCGAACGCCCGGCATTGACCATGGAGCAGGCCACCGCGCCCGACTTTATTCAGCCGGCGCTGGTCCCGCTGAAAAGCGAGACCCACGGCGGGGAAGATCTCGGCATCTACGCCATCGGCCCCTGGGCCCATCTGTTCCAGGGCACGGTGGAGGAGAACTACACCTTCCACGTGATGAATTACGCCAGCCGCATCGGCGAACGCCTGTCAGAACGGTAGATACAAAAAAGCCGCGTTACGCGGCTTTTTTATCGTTGAAAGCGGCCGGCTATCAGCTGGCTTTTTTCTCGTGCGCCTGGCGGTAGGCCACCAGATCTTCGATGGTCAGCACCACCATGTCGTGCTGTTTGGCGAAGGCGATCACTTCCGGCGCGTGCGCCATGCTGCCATCGTCATTGGTCAGTTCACACAGCACGCCGGCAGGTTTGAAACCGGCCATGGAAACCAGATCGATGGTCGCTTCGGTGTGGCCGCGACGGCTCAGCACGCCGCCCGGCTGCGCGCGCAGCGGGAACACGTGGCCCGGACGGTTCAGGTCGCTCGGCTTGGCGCTGTCTGCCACCGCCGCACGGATGGTGGTCAGGCGATCGGAAGCGGAAACCCCGGTGGTCACGCCCTGCGCCGCTTCAATGGTCACGGTGAAGGCGGTCTGGAATTGGCTGGAGTTGTTGGTCACCATCATCGGCAGCTCAAGCTGCTGACGGCGTTCTTCGGTGATGCACAGGCACACGATACCGCTGCCGTGGCGAATGGTCAGCGCCATCTGCTCAACGGTCATGGTTTCCGCGGCGAAGATCATGTCACCTTCGTTTTCACGGTTTTCATCATCGAGCACCATTACGCCGCGCCCGTTGCGCAGTGCGTCAATCGCGCGTTCAACGCGTTCTGTCGGCGTGCCGAAGTCTGAAAGTAGCGTCTGATTCATGGTAAAAAACCTCATTAAAAATTATGGATTACCAGAACCAGGGCGATCTTGAGGAGTAGCTAGCAATAGCTAAAAAAATAACGCAAGCGGGCGCAAGCCCGGCAGATACCGTTACTCTCTCCCATCCGGACTATAACCGTCGGCCCCGGAATTACACCGGATCTGCTGACCTCTAACCGGCCCTGACAGGCTGGCTGAGCGCTCGCGGGCTTTCACCGTAGAAGGTGATTTACCGCCGGTGGGGACTTTCACCCCGCCCTGAGAATAAGCAGGATGACTATAACGCTAATAGGTAGACAGGGCAATTGGCAAAAGCACAATTCGGCCACGCACGGCGAATGCGCTTAATGGTTTATCCGGCGGGCAACTCGCATTACACTAAGCGGCAGCTATTAAACTCTGAAAGGGATACGCCATGATTGACCCGAAAAAAATCGAACAAATCGCACGCCAGGTTCATGAGTCCATGCCTAAAGGCGTTCGTGAATTCGGGGAAGACGTTGAGAAAAAAATCCGTCAGGTCCTGCAGTCGCAGCTGACCCGCCTGGATTTGGTTAACCGCGAAGAGTTCGACGTACAGACTCAGGTGCTGTTGCGCACCCGCGAGAAGCTGGCGCTGTTGGAACAGCGCATGGCCGAGCTGGAAAGCAAACTGAGCGCGACACCGGCCGCCAAACAGGAAGACGAATAATTCCCGCCAAGGGCGCGCACTGCGCGCCCTTGTTCTTTAGGTCGCCCGGCGTTAGCCGCGCCCGTCTTTGATCGCTTTGATGATGTTGGTGGTCGACAGTCCGTCTTCAAAGTTCAGCACTTTGACATCGCCGCCGTTGGCCCACACTTCCGCACTGCCGGCAATCTCTTCCGGTTTGTAATCACCGCCTTTCACCAGCAGATCCGGCAGAATGTCGGCGATCAAGCGCTGCGGCGTATCCTCTTCGAACGGCACTACCCAATCCACCGCTTCCAGCGCGCCCAGCACGATCATGCGGTTCTCCAGCGCGTTGACCGGGCGTGTTTCCCCTTTCAGGCGCTTGGTCGAGGCGTCGCTGTTCACCGCCACGATCAGGCGATCGCCCAGCTTGCGGGCGTTGGCCAGATAAGAGACGTGGCCGGCATGCAGAATGTCAAAGATGCCGTTGGTCATCACCACTTTCTCGCCGCGCTGGCGCGCCTGCGCCACGGCGTGTTTCAACTGCGCTTCGGTCATCACGCCAAAGCCGGTTTCGGCCCGGCCGCGCACCGCGTTTTCCAGCTCGATGGGCGACACGGTGGAAGTACCGAGCTTGCCCACCACCACGCCGGCGGCGGCGTTGGCCAGGAAACAGGACTCTTCCAGCGAATTGCCGGCGGCCAGCGAGGCGGCCAGCACGCCGATCACGGTGTCGCCGGCGCCGGTCACATCAAACACTTCCTGCGCCTGGGTCGGCAGGTGCAGCGGCTCAACGCCCGGCTGCAGCAGCGTCATGCCGTGTTCGGAACGGGTGACCAACAGCGCCGACAGCTCGAAATCCGCCACCAGCTTCATGCCGCGTTCCACCAGTTCCGCCTCATCCTTGCAGTGGCCCACCACCGCTTCGAACTCGGACAGGTTCGGCGTCAGCAGCGTCGCGCCGCGATAGCGCTCGAAGTCAGAGCCTTTCGGATCGATCAGCACCGGCACCTTGGCGGCGCGCGCCAGTTGGATCATCCCCTGCACTTGGCTGAGCGCGCCCTTGGCGTAATCGGACAGCACCAGCGCGCCAATCTGCGGCAGCGCCTGCTGAATGCGCTCCAGCATCGGCTGCGGATCGACGTTGGAGAAGCCTTCTTCGAAGTCGAGACGGATCAGCTGCTGGTTGCGCGACAGCACGCGCAGCTTGGTGATGGTTGGATGGGTCGGCACCGAGACGAAGTCGCAGCGCACGTTGACTTCATTCAGCTTGGCGCTCAGCGCCCGCGCCGCATCGTCGATGCCGGTCAAGCCCACCAGACGGGAAGTGGCACCCAGCGAAGCGATGTTCATCGCCACGTTAGCCGCGCCGCCGGGACGCTCTTCGATGGTATCGACCTTGACCACCGGCACCGGGGCTTCCGGTGAAATGCGGCTGGTCGGCCCGTACCAATAGCGATCCAACATGACGTCACCGACCACCAGCACACCGGCGCGGCGAAAATCAGGCAGCGTAACTTTCATCCGATAACTCCAAAAAAGTACAAAATTTTAGTGGCGCAGATATTACCACAGACCGCCGGAATACCCGCAAAAAGGTATTAATCCAGCCATTTGGCCCAGCTGGCGCGCACCTGCTCGCGCTCGGCGGCGAACAGCCCGCTGCCGACCTTGCCGGAATGCTCCTGCAGCGCCAGATGGTGGATCTCGTCGCGCATGGTGACATAGGCCTGGGTCAGCGCGCGCGCCTCCTCTTCCGGCATGATGTCGTAATTGGCCATCAGCTCGAAGATGCGCACGTTGTCCGACCAACGCGTCAGCCGCGGTTCACCCGGCGCATAGCGTAAGACCAGATATTGGGCGATAAATTCGATGTCGGTAATGCCGCCCTCATCGGTTTTGATATCAAACAGATCGCGCTGCTTGTTGCCGAGATGGTTGCGCATCTTTTCACGCATCTCGCGCACTTCGCGCTTCAGGATCTCCGCATCGCGCGTTTTGCACAGGATCTCGCGCCGGATCGCATCGAACTGCTGATGCAGCGCCGGGTCGCCATGCACGATGCGCGCGCGCACCAGGGCCTGATGTTCCCAGGTCCAGGCTTCGTTTTGCTGGTAATCGGCGAACGCCTCGACGGTGCTGACCAGCATCCCCGCAGCGCCGGAAGGCCGCAGGCGCGCGTCCACCTCATACAGAATGCCGGATGAGGTGCGGGTGCTGAACAGATGCATCACCCGCTGCGCCAGCCGCAGGTAGAACTGACGGCCGTCGATGCAGCGATCGCCGTCGGTCATCACCTCCGGCGGGCAATCCAGCAGGAATACCAGATCGAGATCGGAACTGTAACCCAGCTCCCAGCCGCCCAGCTTGCCGTAGCCGATCACCGCAAAGCCGCGCCCTTCGCGCTCCTGCAGATGGGTCGGTTGGCCGTAGCGCGCCACCATGTCGCTCCAGGCCTGCTGCACCACCGCGTCGATGATCGCCTCCGCCAGATAAGTCAGGTGGTCGCTCACTTTCATCACCGGCAGCGCGCCGGCGATATCCGCCGCGGCGATGCGCAGCTGCTGCGCCTGCTTGAACTGGCGCAGCGCCTCCAGCTTTTGCTCTTCGTCGTCTTCCGGCACCCGCAGCAGGTACTGGCGCAGCTCGCTGCGGTAGGCGTCCAGCGCCACCGGCTGATACAGCGTGGCCGGATCCAGCAGTTCGTCCAGCAACAGCGGGTAGCGCGACAGCTGGTTGGCAACCATCGGCGACGCGGCGCACAGGCGGATCAGATGGCTGAGCGCCGCGTGATACTCCACCAGCAGCTCGAGGTAGGTGGTGCGGGTGACGATGCTGAGCAGCAGCTGCGCCAGCCGCACCAGCGCGGTCGGCGCATCCTGGCGCGGGCACACCTCAGCCAGCAGGCGCGGCATCAGTTGATCGAGCACGTCGCGGCCGCGCGGGCCGATGGTGCGTTTGTCGACGTCGTGGCGGAAATCGGCGATGGTGCGCAGCATCTGTCGGCGCCCCTCTTCGTCCAGGTGCGGCGTCAGCGGCGCCAGCTCGTTTTCCTCCAGCGCGTCCTGCCACAGGCTGTGGTAGTGCTGATAGTCGGGATCTTCGCCGACATCCGGGCTATCGTCGCCGATCAGGTCATCGAACACCGCCCGCACCGCCTGCATGTGCAACTCCAGCGTCGCCATCAGCGCCGGCCAATCCGCCAGCCCCATGCCGTAGGCCAGCCGCGCCTGATCGAGCGCATCCTGCGGCAGCGTCTGGGTTTGCTGATCGCCGATCGCCTGCAGCAGATTCTCCAGCCGCCGCAGGAACAGGTAGGCGGCGCTCAGCGCCCGCACCTGCTCGGCCTCCAGCAGCCCCAGTTCACCCACCGCCTGCAGCGTCGGCAGCAGCGAACGCCCCTGCAGCGCCGGCTCGCGGCCGCCGCGGATCAACTGGAATACCTGGGTGATGAATTCGATTTCGCGAATGCCGCCGGCACCCAGCTTGATGTTGTCCTTCAGGCCGCGACGCCGCACTTCACGGGCGATCATGCCCTTCATGTTGCGCAGCGACTGGATGACGCTGAAATCGATATAGCGGCGGAACACGAACGGCCGCAGCGTTTTGCGCAGCTCCTGGCTGTAGGCGTCTTCCGCGCCGCCCATCAGGCGCGCCTTCACCATCGCATAGCGCTCCCAGTCGCGCCCCTGCTCCTGATAGTAATCTTCCAGCGCCGCAAAGCTCATCACCAATGGGCCGCTGTCGCCGAACGGCCGTAACCGCATGTCGACGCGATAGACGAAGCCGTCAATGGTCTGCTGATCCAGCGCCTTGATCAGCCGCTGGCCAAGGCGGGTGAAGAACTGGGCATTGTCCAGCTCGCGCCGCCCGCCCTGAGTCTGGCCGTTTTCCGGGTAGGCGAAGATCAGATCGATATCCGACGAGAAATTCAGCTCGCCGCCGCCCAGCTTGCCCATGCCGAGGATCAGCAGCGGCTGCGGTTCACCGGCGGCGTTGCACGGCGTGCCCCACTCGCGGCAACAGGTTTGGTACAGCCAGTCGCGCGCGCTGACGATCAGCGTTTCCGCCAATCCGCTCAGCTGCAGTAACGTTTCTTCGGTCGAACACAGCCCCTGAGCCTGCGCCCAGGCGATGCGCACCAGCGTTTCACGGCGAAACAGACGCAGCGTGCGCATCAGCTGCGTCTCATCGCGCACCTCTTCCAGCTCGTCCTGCAGCCAGGCGGCATAGTGTTGCCACTCGCCGGGCGCCGGTGGTTGTTCGCGCAGCGTCGCCAGCCAGGCCGGCTGGGCAAGCAGCGCGTCGCTGACGAAGTCGCTCGACGCCAGCACCCACTGCTCCTGTTCGCTAAAGGCGCTGTCCGCGCCGTGAACTTCCTGAAAACGCTGCACAACCTGCTGTGCCTGAGCCTGTAACGCGGCTGAAAGTGGCGACATAGTGTATGACCCGTTCTGCGGCCCACGGCTGGCGGGCCGGCTTGATTAACGAAGCGCGCCGTTTAACCAGAATGGCGCATGCGATAAGGCCTGTTTGCGGCTGGCTTCATACCAGCCCTGACGGCGCTCGCTCAGCGCCGCCTGCAGTTCGCGCCAGGCCTCGATATAAGGGCCGGTCTGCTCGTCGGGGTAGGCACCCGACAGCAGGACCAGCGCCGAAATCTGACGCGTCAGGCGCGGCAATTGTTCCTGATATTCATCTTCGTTCAGCGTACGGCTGAAGGCTTCTTTCAGCTCCGCACCGCTGCGCCCCAGCATGATGTCGCTGAAGCGTTTGAAAGAACCGTCCAGCTTGGCCTGCGCTTTGGCATCGATAAACGGCCGCCAGGCGCCGCTCACCAACCATGATGTGAGCGCCAACTTACATTGCAGGTAGGTGGCGCTGTAGCACAGGGCATCTGGTTGCGCGGCTTTGTCCGCCAACAGCGGCTCGAGCTCGGTCAGACGGGCGCGCAGATCGGCGCTGGCCTTGCGCGGCACCAAACCGCCGAAGATCACCAGCGCCTGGCGAATCGTTCCGACCGCCTCAATCACCGAAGCGCGCGCCTGCGCGTCGCCGCGCAGCCACAGCTCTTCGTGGTACTGCCAGTGGCCCAGCGCCAGCTCGAAGGCGGCGATCATCCCCTGCTCCACGGTCGCCTTCGCCGCCGGCTTCAGCACCCGCAGCGGGCGCACCTCGCGCGGCGGATTGCCCTGCGCCAGGTGGTAACCACGCGCCGCCTTGCTCAGGCTGCCCTGACGCAGCCCGCCGTGCGCCGCCAGCTCACCGGCCAACGCCAGCAGATCGGCGGTATTGCCGTTCAGCAGCTCCAGCTCTACCTCGCTCAGGGCTTCGCTGAGGTCACCGGCGCGCACCTCGCCCTGGTCCAGACCAATCTCGATCTCGCTTTGGCCGTAAGTAACCACCCACTTCTCTCGCACGAAATCGGTACGGAACAGAGGCTGCAACGCCTGCTGCAGCGCCGTGATATCGCAATCCTGCGGCCAGATGTCAGCAGGGAACTGCGCCAACGCCAGCTGCGGCTCAGCGATAGCGACATTGTATTCCGGGCGCTGGTGCAGGCCGCCCACCACTTTACCGGCGGTTTTGATGGTCATCTCATAGCGATCGTCGAAACCGCGAATGCGCAGCCCCATGTCGTGACGGCGCAGGACGTTGTCGGCCGTTTCGAAGTAAATGTTGGTCAGCTTTTGCGGCGCGGAATGCTGATGCGGCCAGGCGGCGAGCCATTGTGGCAGAGCGGCCACCGCTTGCGGCGCGGCGATGAATTTCAGTTCAATTTCAACGGTCATAATTCTTTAACACCAATAAGTTACGCATTCGCGTCAGTTTCAGCGCGGCGCGTTCGGCCCGCCGTATGCTGCCCAATGACGCACAGTTGCCATTATCTTACCGCGATTCCCGGCGCCTTAACCCTGCTAACTGTAGAAAAAACCTGTTACGTTATAAAACGCTGCGCAACTCACAGAATCAGCCACAGTAAGATAGTTCTCATTCCGGTTTTGGCGTTGCGTCGTCAGACTGAACGCTCTACTATCGTTCCATAAATTCACCCAGAAACGATGAACTAATGCAGAAATTACGCCTGATTTGCCTTGCCGCGCTGAGCTTCAGCATCACTTGGGCCGCACATGCCGAAGATAAACGCTATATCTCCGATGAGTTAAGCACTTACGTCCATAGCGGCCCAGGTAATCAGTACCGTATTGTCGGCACTCTGAACGCCGGTGAAGAAGTCACCCTGCTGAGCGTCAACGACAGCACCAACTACGGCCAGATCCGCGATCCGAAAGGCCGCACCACCTGGATCCCGCTCGACCAGCTCAGCCAGACGCCAAGCCTGCGCACTCGCGTGCCCGAGCTGGAACAGCAGGTGAAAACCCTGACCGACAAGCTGGCCAACATCGACAACACCTGGAACCAGCGCACCTCGGAAATGCAGGAGAAAGTCGCGGGCAGCGACAGCACCATCAGCAGCCTGCAGAAGGAAAACCAGGATCTGAAAAACCAGCTGGTGGTCGCGCAGAAGAAGGTCAACGCCGTTAACCTGCAGCTCGACGACAAACAGCGCACCATTATCCTGCAGTGGTTCATGTACGGCGGCGGCGTCGCCGGCGTCGGTTTGCTGCTGGGCCTGCTGTTGCCGCACCTGATCCCGCGCCGCAAGAACAACAACCGCTGGATGAACTGATCTCAGTATCGTTCAGTTTGAGTATGGGCGCCTGCGGGCGCCCTTTTCATTGGTGCCGACATCCCGCGGCCAATTCATGTAATCTGATAGACAGAGCCTTACACGATATTCAGGAGTCAACAGTGCAGATTTATCTGGTCGGCGGCGCCGTTCGCGACAGCCTGCTCGACATTCCGGTGGTCGATCATGATTGGGTGGTGGTGGGCGCCACGCCGGCGGAGCTGCTGGCATTGGGCTATCAGCAGGTCGGCAAAGATTTCCCGGTGTTCCTCAATCCCGATTCTCATGAGGAGTACGCGCTGGCACGCACCGAGCGCAAATTCGGCCAGGGGTACACCGGTTTTACCTGCTATGCCGCGCCGGACGTGACGCTGGAAGAAGATCTGCTGCGGCGCGATCTGACCATCAACGCCATCGCCCGCTCCGCCGAAGGGGAACTGATTGATCCTTACGGCGGCGTGGCCGATCTGCAGGCGCGCGTGCTGCGCCACGTTTCCGACGCGTTCGGCGAAGATCCGCTGCGCGTGCTGCGCGTGGCCCGCTTCGCCGCTCGCTTCGCCCATCTGGGTTTTCACATCGCCGACGAAACGCTCGCGCTGATGCGCCAAATGGCGCACGGCGGTGAACTGGCTGCGCTGACCGCCGAACGCGTCTGGAAGGAAACCGAAAAGGCGCTGCAAAGCCAGAGCCCGCAAGTCTATTTTCAGGTGTTGCGCGACTGCGATGCGCTGGCGGTGCTGTTCCCGGAAATCGACGCGCTGTTCGGCGTACCGGCCCCCGCCAAGTGGCACCCGGAGATCGACACCGGCGTGCACACGCTGATGGCGCTGGCGATTGCCGCCCGCCTCACGCCGGAGGTGGACGTGCGCTTCGCCACCCTGTGCCATGACCTCGGCAAAGGATTGACGCCGAAAGAATTCTGGCCGCATCACCACGGCCACGGCCCGGCGGGCGTGCGGCTGGTCGAAGCGCTGTGCCAGCGGCTGCGGGTGCCCAACCCGGTGCGCGATCTGAGCAAGCTGGTGGCCGAGTACCATGATCTGATCCACACCGTGAACAAGCTGCGGCCGGACACCCTGCTGAAGCTGTTCGACGCCATTGACGTCTGGCGCAAACCCCAAAGGCTGGAGCAGATGATCCTGACTAGCGAAGCGGACGCGCGCGGCCGCACCGGCTTTGAGGAGAACCCTTATCCACAGGGCGACTATCTGCGCCAGGCGTATCAGGTGGCGAACGCGGTATCTATCAAAGAAGTGGTGGCCAGCGGGCTGCAGGGCACCGCGATCCGCGACGAGCTCAAACGCCGCCGCCAGCAGGCGCTGGCCGACTGGAAACTCAGCCAAACGATTATCAACGCTCAGGCATAAAAAAACCCCGCAGAGCGGGGTTTTTTCTTGGCGTCGGGCTTACAGGAATACCATGTAAACCACGGCTGCCACGATAAAGCGGTAGATGGCGAACGGCACGAACGAGATGCGTTTGATCAGCGACAGGAAGGTCTTGATCGCAATCAGCGCCACCACGAAGGCCGTAATGAAACCGACGGCAAACATCGGCAGATCGCCCCAGGTCAGGAAGTGCAGGCTCTTGTACAGATCCAGGCCGCTGGCGCCAATCATCATCGGCACCGCCAGGATGAAGGAGAACTCGGACGCCGCATAGCGGTTCACGCCCACCAGCATACCGCCGGCGATAGTGGAACCCGAACGGGAGAAGCCCGGCCACAGCGCCAGGCACTGGAAGCAGCCGATCATGAACGCCTGGCGGTAGGTGATGTCATCCAGCCCTTCCGCGCTCGGTTTCTTCGGCTTCAGCCATTCCGCCGCCAACAGCAGCAGGCCGCCGACCACCAACGCGTACATCACGTTTTTCGGCGCGAACAGCGACTTGATGAAATCATGGAAGGCCAGGCCCAGCACCACCGCCGGGATCATCGCCAACAGGATGTGCCCCAGCTTCAGCTGGCCGCTGGTTTTACCCTCGTGCTCCACCGGCTTGCCACCGAAATGGATGCCGATCAGGCCGAACAGCCGGCGCCAGAACATCACGACTACGGCCAGGATCGACCCCAGCTGGATAATGACTTCAAAAGTTTTGGCTTTGTCGCCGGTAAAGCCCAGCCACTCGCCGACGATGATCATATGCCCGGTGGAAGAAACCGGCAGAAATTCGGTTAATCCCTCGACAACCCCAAGAACAAACGCAATAAACAGTGAATGCATGTCTGCCATGTGCTTCGCTCACCCCATAAAATAACGGCTATCACATAAAAAAGCGGCAATGCTTAAAGACAATGCCGCTAAAACAATTCTCAGGATTAAGACCAGCTTAACGGTCTTTCGTTGCAAGCAGATGACATAAAATCATGCGGGACGAGTGCCGCGCTCAATGATCACGCCGACCCGACTGGCATGTGCTACAGCGCCCGGTTTGCTGACCTTAATACGGACCCAGGGGGAATTGAAGCGCTGAAGCAAAATTTCAGATATTTCCTCTGCCACTCGCTCCACCAGCGCAAAACGGTTCGACTCCACGTGCTGGATCACGGCGTCGCTGACGTCGGCATAGCTCAGACAGTCAGTTACGTCGTCGCTGGCGGCGGCCGGCCGGTTATCCCAGCCCATTTCGATATCGAACACCAGCTTCTGACGAATGCCCTGTTCCCACTCATAAACGCCAATGGTGGTAATTACGGTAAGCTCTTCAATAAATACGATATCCATCACGTCATTCTCTGTTTTTGGCCTTGCCGGATACCACTTCCAGCGGAATGTGCGTATTATCCATAGATGTTGCGAGTAAAACGACCATTATTAAACGGAACCGCGTTATGAGTGCTACCGCGCTTGGCATGATTATCTTCGCGTATCTGTGCGGCTCGATTTCCAGCGCGATCCTGGTTTGCCGGATCGCCAGGCTGCCGGATCCGCGTGAACATGGCTCAGGAAATCCCGGGGCGACCAACGTCCTGCGCATCGGCGGCCGGCTGGCGGCAGCGGCGGTGCTGGTATTCGATATTCTGAAAGGGATGTTGCCGGTCTGGCTGGCCTACAAACTCGATGTGCCGCCGCTGTACCTCGGCCTGACGGCGATCGCCGCCTGCCTGGGGCACATCTATCCGGTGTTCTTCCACTTCCGCGGCGGTAAGGGCGTAGCGACGGCGTTTGGCGCCATCGCGCCTATCGGTTGGGATCTGACCGGCCTGATGACCGGCACCTGGCTGCTGACGGTGCTGCTCAGCGGCTACTCTTCGCTCGGCGCCATCGTCAGCGCGCTGATCGCCCCGTTCTACGTCTGGTGGTTCAAACCGCAGTTCACCTTCCCGGTGGCGATGCTCTCCTGCCTGATCCTGATGCGGCATCACGACAATATTCAGCGCCTGTGGCGCGGCCAGGAAGGCAAGATCTGGGGCAAGTTCCGCAAGAAGAAAAACCAGGCAGATGCGGATAACGGCGATCGGCCGAAAGACGAATAACAGAAGGGCCGGATTATCCGGCCCTTTGCTTTATACCGCAGGCAGTTCCGCCAGCGGCCAGCGCGGCCGCACCGAAACGCTCAGTTCCGGGCTGGCGCCGCTCTTCAGGCGCACCATGCCGGCATAGGCGATCATCGCGCCGTTGTCGGTGCAAAATTCCGGGCGGGCATAGAATACTTCCCCACCGCGCTTGTGCATCATCTCCGCCAGCTTGGCGCGCAACGTGCGGTTGGCGCTCACGCCGCCGGCCATCACCAGGCGTTTGAAACCGGTCTGCTCCAGCGCGCGTTTGCACTTGATTGCCAGCGTGTCCACCACCGCATCCTCGAAGGCGCGGGCGATGTCGGCACGCGTCTGATCGTCGTTGCCGTTGGAGCGAATGGTGTTGGCGGCGAAGGTTTTCAGCCCGGAGAAGCTGAAGTCCAGGCCCGGACGATCGGTCATCGGCCGCGGGAAAGTGAAACGCCCCGCCGTGCCCTGCTGCGCCATCTTCGACAGCATCGGCCCGCCGGGGTAATCCAGGCCGAGCAGCTTGGCGGTTTTGTCGAACGCTTCGCCGGCGGCATCGTCGATCGATTCGCCCAGCAGTTCATACTCACCGATGCCGGTGACGCTGATCAGCTGAGTATGGCCGCCGGAGACCAGCAGCGCGACGAACGGGAACGCCGGCGGGTTATCTTCCAGCATCGGCGCCAGCAGGTGGCCTTCCATATGGTGCACCGGCACCGCCGGCACGTTCCAGGCGAACGCCAGCGCGCGCCCCACGGTAGCGCCGACCAGCAGCGCCCCCACCAGGCCCGGCCCGGCGGTGTAGGCCACGCCGTCGATGTCGGCCGGAGTCAGGTTGGCCTCTTTCAGCGCCGCCTGAATCAGCGGCACGGTTTTGCGCACGTGATCGCGCGAGGCCAGTTCCGGCACCACGCCGCCGTAGTCGGCGTGCAGCTTCACCTGGCTGTATAATTGGTTGGCCAACAAACCGGTTTGATCGTCATACACTGCAATTCCGGTTTCATCGCAGGACGTTTCTATACCCAGTACTCGCATTACATTTCCCATCATTCACGTGCGGCCGCCAGTCTACCACATTCCGCCGCATTTACCGCCAGCGCGGCGCATCTTGTCACTGGCTCGCACCTATGTCGATGATTCATCCAGAAAATGCCCAGGCGATTAAACACGAGCATTTTTTTCTGATTAGTCTATAATCAGCGCCCGGTGCAAAATTGCGCACGTTGCGGCAGAGCGACGCGGGTTTCAATTTGCGGTGATGCTTTACAAAGCAGCATCCATTGGAGTAAAATTCCGCACCATTTTGAAAAGGCTGGCGCTTGGCCAGCAACAAACCGAATTTTATTGAGGTGAGAGGCACATGCCGGTAATTAAAGTACGTGAAAACGAGCCATTTGACGTTGCTCTGCGTCGTTTCAAACGCTCTTGCGAAAAAGCAGGTGTTTTAGCTGAAGTTCGTCGTCGTGAGTTTTATGAAAAACCAACTACCGAACGTAAACGCGCTAAAGCTTCTGCTGTGAAACGTCACGCGAAGAAACTGGCTCGCGAAAACGCACGCCGCACTCGTCTGTATTAATTCTTCGGGGGCAACCCCACCGCGTGAATTTCTGATTTTCAAAATCGCGCAGACCGAGTAGTTGCATACGAAGGCCGTGCTTTCCGAAAGGAATGCGCGGCTTGTTCTCGTTTATAGGCTAATGAAGTAAGGGCTTATGGCTGGACGAATTCCGCGCGTATTTATCAATGACTTGCTGGCTCGCACCGACATCGTCGACTTGATCGACGCTCGCGTGAAGCTCAAGAAGCAAGGCAAGAACTACCACGCGTGCTGTCCGTTCCACCACGAAAAGACGCCTTCCTTTACCGTTAATGGCGAAAAGCAGTTTTATCACTGTTTTGGGTGTGGTGCGCACGGCAACGCCGTCGATTTTTTGATGAATTACGACCGACTCGAGTTTGTCGAAACCATCGAAGAGCTGGCGACCATGCACGGGCTGGAAGTGCCTTATGAAGCGGGCACCGGGCCAACCCAGATCGAACGCCATCAGCGCCAGAGCCTGTACCAACTGATGGAGCAGCTCAGCGCGTTCTATCAACAGTCACTGCAGCAGTCCTCCGGGGCACCGGCGCGCAGCTATTTGCAGCAGCGCGGATTAAGTGACGACGTTATTCGCCATTTCGCCATCGGCTTCGCGCCGGCGGGATGGGACAACGCCCTGAAGCGTTTCGGCCGCGACGCCGACTCGCGCCGCGCATTGAACGATGCCGGCATGCTGGTGACTAACGATCAGGGGCGTTCGTACGACCGTTTCCGCGAACGGGTGATGTTCCCCATCCGCGACAAGCGCGGGCGCGTGATCGCCTTCGGCGGCCGCGTATTGGGTGACGGTATGCCGAAGTACCTGAACTCGCCGGAAACCGAAGTTTTCCATAAGGGCCGCCAGCTGTACGGCCTGTATGAAGCACAGCAGAACCACCCTACCCTCCAGCGGCTGCTGGTGGTGGAAGGGTATATGGACGTGGTGGCGTTGGCGCAATTCGGCATCGATTATGCCGTCGCCTCGCTCGGAACCTCGACGACGGCTGAACACATTCAGCTGCTGTTCCGCGCCACCGACAACGTCGTCTGCTGTTACGACGGCGACCGCGCCGGCCGCGAGGCGGCATGGCGGGCGCTGGAAACCGCGCTGCCGTACCTGAACGACGGGCGCCAGCTGCGGTTCATGTTTTTGCCCGACGGCGAAGATCCGGACACCCTGGTGCGCAAGGAAGGCAAAGAAGCCTTCGAACAGCGAATGGAGCAGGCGCAGCCGCTGTCCACGTTCCTGTTCGAAAGCCTGCTGCCGCAGGTGGATCTGAGCAGCCCGGACGGGCGCGCCAAGCTGAGCACGCTGGCGCTGCCGCTGATTACTCAGGTGCCGGGCGAAACGTTGCGCTTGTACCTGCGCCAGGAGCTTGGCAACAAGCTGGGGCTGCTGGACGACAGCCAGCTCGACAAGCTGATGCCCAAGCAGGCGGAAAATGCGAATCCTTATCAGGCGCCCCAGCTAAAACGCACAACCATGCGTATACTGATAGGGTTACTGGTGCAAAATCCGCAGTTGGCTACACTTATCCCTTCGCTTGAAGGGCTGGAGCAGACCAAACAGGCGGGATTGCCGCTGTTCGTCGAACTGGTGCAGACCTGTTTGGCGCAGCCGGGCCTGACGACCGGGCAATTGCTGGAGCTGTATCGCGACAACAAATTCAGCCAGCAGCTTGAAACCTTGGCGACATGGAACCATATGATCGTTGAGGACATGGTCGAACAGACCTTTTTGGATACGTTGGCCAGCCTGTACGACTCGGTGCTCGAGCAACGGCTGGAAACGCTGATCGCCCAGGCCAGAACGCGCGGCCTGAGCCCGGAGGAACGTGAAGAAGTCCGTTCTCTCAACCAGGTTTTAGCGAAGAAAAACTGAATACCAAACGGCTTAAGTGCCGATAATTGCGAGGGCAGAGCCCTGCACAGTGCCGCCATAGTGGGCCGCGGCGATAACGAAAACGCCCCAAATGCTATTGTTGGCGGTTTCGCCGACCGACACCAACCTAAATACTCTGAAGTGTGGATACCGTCTTATGGAGCAAAACCCGCAGTCACAGCTGAAGCTACTTGTCACCCGTGGTAAGGAGCAAGGCTATCTGACCTATGCTGAGGTCAATGACCATCTGCCGGAAGATATCGTCGACTCCGATCAGATCGAAGACATCATCCAGATGATTAACGACATGGGCATCCAGGTGATGGAAGAAGCACCGGACGCCGATGACCTGCTGCTCGCCGAAAACTCGAACAGCACGGACGAAGATGCAGAAGAAGCCGCCGCACAGGTTCTGTCCAGCGTGGAATCCGAAATCGGCCGCACCACCGACCCGGTGCGCATGTACATGCGCGAAATGGGTACCGTCGAACTGCTGACGCGCGAAGGCGAAATCGACATCGCCAAACGCATCGAAGACGGCATCAACCAGGTGCAGTGCTCGGTTGCCGAATACCCGGAAGCCATTACCTACCTGCTTGAGCAGTACGATCGCGTCGAAGCGGGCGAAGCGCGCCTGTCCGATCTGATCACCGGCTTCGTCGATCCTAACGCGGAAGAGGACATCGCCCCAACCGCCACCCACATCGGTTCTGAACTGTCGAGCGAAGAGCAAGACGACGACGAAGAAGATGAAGACGACGAAGACGACGATACCGAAGACGACAACAGCATCGATCCTGAGCTGGCGCGTCAGAAGTTCGCCGAGCTGCGCGATCAGTATGAAGCGACGCGTCTGGTGATCAAGAAGAACGGCCGCAGCCACGCCAGCGCCGCGGACGAGATCCTGAAGCTGTCTGAAGTGTTCAAGCAGTTCCGCCTGGTGCCGAAGCAGTTCGACTTCCTGGTCAACAGCATGCGCACCATGATGGACCGCGTTCGCACCCAGGAACGCATCATCATGAAGCTGTGCGTTGAACAATGCAAAATGCCGAAGAAAAACTTCGTCACCCTGTTCGCCGGCAACGAAACCAGCGATTCCTGGTTCGAAGCCGCGCTGGCGATGGCCAAGCCATGGTCGGAAAAGCTGAAAGACGTGGCTGAAGACGTGCAGCGCAGCCTGCAGAAACTGCGTCAGATCGAAGAAGAAACCGGCCTGACCATCGAGCAGGTCAAAGACATCAACCGTCGCATGTCGATCGGTGAAGCGAAAGCCCGCCGCGCGAAGAAAGAGATGGTTGAGGCCAACCTGCGTCTGGTTATTTCTATCGCCAAGAAATACACCAACCGCGGCCTGCAGTTCTTGGATCTGATCCAGGAAGGCAACATCGGCCTGATGAAAGCGGTAGACAAGTTCGAATACCGCCGCGGCTACAAGTTCTCGACGTACGCCACCTGGTGGATCCGTCAGGCTATCACCCGCTCCATCGCCGACCAGGCGCGCACCATCCGTATTCCGGTGCATATGATTGAGACCATCAACAAGCTCAACCGTATTTCGCGCCAGATGCTGCAAGAGATGGGCCGCGAGCCGACGCCGGAAGAGCTGGCAGAGCGCATGCTGATGCCGGAAGACAAGATCCGCAAGGTGCTGAAGATCGCCAAAGAGCCAATCTCGATGGAGACGCCGATCGGCGACGACGAAGATTCGCATCTGGGCGACTTCATCGAGGATACCACCCTCGAGCTGCCGCTGGACTCCGCGACCTCGGAAAGCCTGCGTTCCGCCACCCACGACGTGCTGGCCGGCTTGACCGCGCGCGAAGCGAAAGTGCTGCGCATGCGTTTCGGCATCGACATGAACACCGACCACACGCTGGAAGAGGTAGGCAAGCAGTTTGACGTTACCCGTGAGCGTATTCGTCAGATCGAAGCCAAGGCGCTGCGCAAGCTGCGTCACCCAAGCCGCTCCGAAGTGCTGCGCAGCTTCCTGGACGACTAAGTCCGGCTGCCGCACCCAAAACAAAAACCCCGGCCTGCCGGGGTTTTTTTATGCCCTGAATACGCCCCGCCGCATCATTGCAACGCCAGGAACAGCTCGCGATAGCTGGCGGTAAGCTGCTCCAGCGTGGCGCGATTCAATCCGCTGGGGTTGGGCAATACCCACACCTCGGTTTCCCCCAGCATCAGCGCCTGCTTGCCCCAGGGCGCGTTTTTCACCCCGAAGGCGGTGGTGAACGCCTGCTTGCCCAAAATCGCCAGCGCGCGCGGCTGATAGCGCAGGATTTTCTCTTGCAGCACCTCGCCGCCGCTGCGCAGCTCGTCGCGCGACAGCTCGCTGGCCGCCACCGTCGGGCGCGCCACCAGCGCGGTAATGCCGCAGCCATTATCCTTCAGCTGCTGCCACTGCTCCGGCGCCAGCTGGCGCTCGGTAAAGCCGGCCTGATGGATCACCTTCCAGAAGCGATTGCTGCCGTTGGCGAAAGGGTAGCCCTGATGGGCGGAAGAAAGGCCGGGGTTGATGCCGCAAAACACCACCCGCAGGTCAGGCGCCAGAAGTTCCATGAGTGTCGTGAGTCCATTACAGGGATTTACTGCGGTTATCGCAAAATCCGCCAGCAATTACAACAGGCTAGAACTGTGCAGAAAAGCAACATACGGGCGGGTAACAGTAGACCGCCGCTTAAGGATTCCCTATAATCTCGCGGCTTGGCCCCTTAGCTCAGTGGTTAGAGCAGGCGACTCATAATCGCTTGGTCGTTGGTTCAAACCCAACAGGGGCCACCAAATTTTAGCTTTAAAATCATATAATTAAGCCACTCCTCAGAGTGGCTTTTTTATTTATCGATTGTTCGTTGCCCCCTTTTTGTCCCCCTAAAAAACAACTCGCCCCCTTTATCCTATTTGGCGCGACATAATTCAGGCATAAAAAAACCCGCATTTTGCGGGCTTGTATCTCTGAGTTGGTCACATCCACATAACCTGTTGCTGTCCTTCCACACTGGCGCCGACCGGATGCGGCGGCACTGCATCAACCCGGCCCGGCGTCATTATCGCGCATTGGTAGGTCTCCATCGTTTTAAACGTGTGGCCACAGTTAATATTTTGGCACTGGTGATAACGTTCTTTCGTTTGTTGACTCAAATAACGGCTGGTGCGGGCATGGGCCGCTGTTCTGCAAAGCGGGCAATGAAACATGATTAATTCCTCGTCACTGGCTCAATTGCCGCGATAATACCGCTCGCGATCCAAAAAAGAAGTTTCTTTAAGTGAATTTACAATTCCCATCAAGAAACATCATAAGTAACCTCCGACAGCAAAACCTCAAACTCCAGCGCCGTCGTAAAGCCGCTATTGCTGAGATTATGCGTGACTTTGCTCACTATCCAGTCTTGCGCATCGATCGCCGCTTTAAACCCGCTGACGCGTACCGGCGTCTCTGGGGTGATGCTGGCCCGCCCCATGGCGAGCGACAGTGAGAACTCAGCCACACCGCGCTGAAGCTTTTCCCACTTTGCCTGTGCTGCCCGCATCGCAGCGGCCTTTGTGGCGTAAATTTTGGTGATCGCAAACACGTTATCGTCAGCCCCCACCAGATAGTCGCCTTTCGCCGCCTCCGCCGGTTTCCCCGGTTTTTTACTGCTGCCCGGCTTCGCCTTCGGGTGTTGCAGCGCGCGCAAATGCTGCTCTTTTGGCTTGCGCTGCAGCTTCACTTTCTTTGGCTTCGGCTTTTTGGTATTGAGCCAGCTCGCCGTCACGCCGGTGTAGGCATCCCGATCGGCAATGCTGAAACTGTGCTGATCGCCATCCTGCCGGGTGATGGTATACACCGGCAACGGCTTCCCGCCTACCGTGGCGCCGTTCCCCGGTCGCAACAACAGCAGAGCGCCATTTTTCACCGCCGCCACCGCGCCGTTGAGCGTTGCAAGTCGGGTAATAAATGCCGCGTCCGTCTCCTGCGTCTGGTCGATATGGCTGATTTTGATGGTGCCCAGACCGGCGGCCAGCGAGGCTTTCAGCTTATTGCGCGCAGCCACCTTCTGCACAATGTCGCCCAGGGTGGTGTCGTGGTAGGACTCATCTCGCCGGGTGTTCAGCGAGCCGCGAAAATCCGCACTACGCGCGCGAATAGTCAGCGTGTCCGGCGCGCCCCGGTGTTCGACCTCATCGACCGTAAACTGGCCCTTTGGCGTCAATGGCGAGCCTTGCCAGCCGAGCGCCAGCGACAGCACCGCATTGCGCTGAGGCATCGCCATAAGTCCGTCGCTGTCGTCCAGCTCGATGTCGAGCTGGTCGGCCTCAAAGCCCCGGTTATCCGTCAGCGACAGAGAAATCAGCCGCTTGCGGATGTTCTGCGTGATGTCGCTATCCTGCAGCAACAGCGAAAAATCCGGGGCAACTCGCGCCCCGGCTGGCAGGCTTACGCCGCTTTTCATGATAACAACCCTCCCATAGCACCGGCGGCCTTCCCGGCCATCTCTCCGGCTTTATCGTACAGTTCCCCGGCCTGCTGGCGCAGATCGCCAAACATCGCAGACAGGGATTCATCGACCCGTTTCAGGTTGAGCGTGAACTCTGTGCGGCGCGGGCTGCCGTCGGCGAAAAACTCGGAGTGCGTTTCAGAAATCGACTCGATCACAAACATGCCGTAAATCGTGCCAGTGCCTTCAATGAGCGGCCACGCCCGGCCCTGCTCGGCCATCAGTTGCAGCGTCAGCAGTGACCAGCGGCCGCCGGTGATCTCCGGCAGCAGCACCCCGGAGAGCGTGATTTTTTCCTCATCCATCCCCAGAAATTGCGCCGCCGGGCGCAGGCCAACGCGGCCGTTGCTCGGCCAGCGATATTCCGCGTTGCGGCTCATGGATTGATACGGCAGCGTCTGCAGCATAAAAACAAACAGCCCCAGCGTTAACATCATCATGAATCTCCGTAAGTCATGCGGCTACGCGCGGCGGCCGCGTGTTTGCGTCGTTCGGCCTCGAGCTGGCGCGAGACTTCTCGCGCAATGGAGGCCGCGTCTTGGCCGGGGGCGCCGTACACCTGAATCGTGATCGGGGCTGGCGCCGTGGCAGGTGCAGCAGCCGGGGCCGACGCCATCACCGGCGTTGACAGCGATAACATCGCCGCCGACAGCGCCGCCGTTTTCCGGCGCCCGGTGACGTTGGCCGGGCCGTTGACAATCTCCGGGCCACGCTCGCCGACGATGCCGAACTGGCCGCGCGGGATGATGCCGCCCTTGTCGAATGCCCCCGCATAGCCTGGCCCCGGCATCAGCTCAGGCGCCCGGCGATTGTATGAAATCGCCGGGTTAACCTCCGCCTCATCGTCGCCAAACTTCATCCAGTCCGGCAGCATGTCAGTGAGGCCGCTAAATTTATCCTTCAGCGCCTGCCAGCGCTCGCTAATGCCGTCAATGACCCCGTTAATCATGTTCATCCCGGCTTCTTTGAACTGCCCCGGCAGCGCTTTAGCCCCGTTTACCAGCCCCTCCCATTTACCATTAAGCCAGCCGGTCAGCCGATCCCATGCCTGAACCGTGGCGGCGCTCAGCGCCAGCCATGCCGCGTTAACACGCTCGCCGATAGTGTCCCAGACGGCGGCGGCACGCTCTGCAATGCCGCTCGCAACGCCCCAGATGCCGGTCAGCAGACCGGGCAATCCGCCCAACAGCTGCAGCGGCAGGCTCAATCCGGCCGCGATCCATTCACCGAACATGCGCCCATAGCGCGCGGCCGTCTGGAGTTCGGCCTGTGAAGATTTCACCGGCTCGATCAGCTTGCCGAACCACTGCCAGACGTTGCGTACCATGTTCAGCAGCGGCGTAAATGCGCCAGCCAGCGGGACAAGCGCGGCGCGCATCGGCGCGAAAGCGGCGCTGAAGCCTTCGCCAATACCCGTTAAAAAGGCGCTGATAGGCTCCCAATATTTACGGATAGTCAACGCCACACCGGCAATCACCGCCGCCGCCGCGACCACCGGCAGGGTGATCACACTGAATGCGGCCGTAATCCCGGCGCCGACGGTGGTAAAGACCGTTCCCAGCAGCCCGGCCCCGGCGATCAACATATTGACCCCGGCCATCACCGGCCATGCAATAAGGCCCAGCGCAGCGAGGCCACCGATCAGGGCCGTAACGCCCGCCGTGACTTTCACCAGCGTGCCGACCAGCTCAGGATTGGCCTTCACCCATGCCCCTGCCTTGGTGAGCCATTCGGTGGCGGAAACCGTGAGTTTGCGCAGCGCTGAATTCTGGCCGTCGAACACCTCAATGCGAACATCTTCCCACGCCGAAAACAGGTTTTTCAGGTCGCCGTCGAGGTTGTCCACCTTCACTCGGGCAATCTGGGCCGTAGCCCCTTTTGACTGAGTGACGGTGTTGTGTTTTTCGCTCAGCTTGCCATTACCGGCGGCGTCAATCAGCTTGATAGCGCCTTTCATCGCCTCTTCGCCAAAAATGACTTTCAGGTATTCGGCCTGCTGCGCGGTGCCGAGCTTGTTGGCTTTAAACGAGCCGTTAATTTTCTTGAGGATGTTCGCGATCGGCAGCATGTTCCCCTTGCCGTCCTTGGTTTTTACGCCCAATTCTGACAACGCATCAGCCGCCTGCCCGACGGGCGCCTGTAACCGCGTAAACATCGCGCTGGCCGCCGTACCGGCCATAGACCCCTTGATGCCGTTATCGGCCAACACGCCCAGCAAGGCGGTGGTGTCCTCGATACTGGCCCCGGCCGCCTCGGCGATCGGCGCGACGTACTTCATCGCCTCGCCAAAATCCATCAGGTTGCTGTTCGAGCTGGTGAAGCCTTTGGTCATCACGTCCGCAACGCGCTGGATCTCGTCTATCGGCATGTTAAACGCCGATTGCATGTTGGTGATGATGTCGGCCGCGTCGGCGATGTCCAGATCGGAGGCCAGCGCCAGATTGACCGTTGATTCGGTCGATTTCAGAATGGCATCGCCGTTAAAGCCGGATTTCGCCAATACGGATTGCGTGCGCGCGACATCCGTCGGCGAAAACGCAGTGGTGGCGCCAATATCCCGCGCCTGCTGGCGAATGGCGGCCAGTTGCTGGTCATTTTTCGCCAGCCCTAACGTGGCTTGCGTGTCTGACATCTGCCTGTCGAACTGCACCCCCGGCGCAATAAACGCCCCTTCAGCGACCAGCCCGGCGGTAGCGATACCCAGCCCGGCCGCGCTGGTATTACGGACAGCCGCAGTTGCCGATTGCCCGGCCCGGTAACGCGCGCCGACGCGGTTAACCTGCTCTTGTTTCTTGCTCAGGCGTTCCAGCTCGCCGCGCTGGCGGCCCAGCGCTGTCGTGGCTTCACTGGCGCTGGCCTTCAACCGGCGCTGTTCGGCGCTCAGGTTCCGGGTAGCGATGCCGTCAGCGTTGAGCGCGTTACGCTGGCGCTGCACCGACTGGCGCAGGCCGTTGTATTTCGTCTGCAACTCGGCGGCGGCGCGCTTTGATGCCTCCAGCAAGCGCGCTTGCTGCGCCGTGGGCTTTTCCGTCGCCTTGAACTGGACGGCCAACGCGGCCGCCTCTTCCTTGGCTTTCTTCAGTGCCTTGCCGGTAACGGCAAGCTGCCCCTGCGCCTTGCGAAACCCCTCAATCCGGGCGCTTTGCGCGTCCAGCGCCTTGAGGGTTTGCTGAGTGGTTTTGATGTCACCGGCCAGTGATTTACTGGCCTGTTGGATACTCTTTAACGGGCGGGTGGCTTGGTCTACGGCCTTCAGCAGCACCTGTAGCTGCAGGCTTTTACTCATCGTGATTAACTCCGCTGCGTTGCAGTGCCTTATGGCGCCAGTTCAACAGCTCCGTGAGCGTCATTCCGGCCATTTCAGACGGCAGCCAGTGGAAGATCACCGCGATGTCCGCCATCAGGTCATCAACGCTCAGCCGGGCGTCAGGGATTACGCCGCCGAGTTCGGCGACAAAAAACCGACCACTTTCCCGGCCAGCGCCACCAAATCCGGCAGCTCAAGGCGCGCGCATTCTTCTTTGGTCAGGTTCGGCACGGTCACACGCGGCAGCACAACCAGCAGCGCATCAACGTCGGCATTGGCGATCGCCGCCAGCCCGACACCGCGCAGTGCGCCCGCGTTCGGTTTAATCACCTGCACATCGGCGATGGTGGTTTCACCACGCTGGATCGGGGTGTCGAGGGTAACGGTATTTTCTTTTGCGTCTTTCATGGTGTTCTCTCAAATCTGGGGGAAAAGGGCCAGCCCGGCAGGCTGGCGCAAAAATTACAGGCCGATCGCCTTGCGATGCTCGGCCAGCCGGTCAACGCCGTTGACCTTTTCGACCATGTTCACGGTATCGACTTCGATCAGCTCTTTGCCGTCCACGGTCAGCTTGAAGTAAGTACACTCGGTGGAAACCTTGGTTTCGGTATCCTCGCCCTGCTTGTACTCGCCAAAATCGATTTCTTTGTGGCGGCCACGCATCACCACTTCCACAGCGGACACCTCGCCGGTGTCGTCACGCTGGAAGGAGCCGGCAAAGCGCAGCGGCACAGCATCGACGGCGCCCCACTGCTTCAGCACCAGCTCATCAATGCCGCCCATCGACCACTCAACGGCCAGCGCGTCATCGTCCAGCCCCATATCGATGGAGGCCGCGCCGTTCATGCCGCCGCCCCGGTATTTCTCCAGCTTGCGGGTGAGCTTCGGCAGCGTCAGCGAGGACACCACGCCCATGTAGCTGTAGCCGTCGTTGAACAGGTTCAGGTATTTCAGTTTTTTCGGCAGTGCCATGTTCTAACGTCTCCTTTAGCGGTTCACGGATGCCGCAAACGTCGCAAGATAGCGATCGGTGATGCGCTGGCGCAGGGTTAAATCTTCCAGCGGTGGCACCGGCGTGTAGTCGTAATCGATAAACAGCTTGCCCGCCTTCAGGGTTTCCTTGGTGTTGGCGCTTTCGTCGTACCAACAAGTGCCGTCGATAATCAGCCCTGCGGATTTCAGCTCGCGGAATTTCGCGTTGATACCGTCAATCATGTCGCGCACCAGCGTAGGCGTTACCGGGCGGTCAACGGCCCATAGGTGCGCCTCGGCCATGGTATCGGCCAGCACCTGCGCGGTGCGGGTGTAGTTCTCGAACAGGAACAACGGATCATCGGAACAGGTGCGGGCCCCCCAGAATTTAAAGCCGTCTTTGCGGATCAACGTGGTGACGCACGCTTGGTTTAACAGGTCGGCATCGGTGCCGGGCGCCTGCAAATCCCAGAACACGCTGGCGGTGATACCGGTCACGCCGTTAACACCGACGTTTGCAAGCGTCTTATGCCAGCCGGTTTCCGTGTCGATTTTGGCACGCAGGCCCAGCGCGCGGGCGGTGGCGTAGGCGATGTCGCTCTGGTTGGCGGTAGTGTTCCAGCTGACAAAATCCGGCCAGATCAGCATCAGCTCGCGCTGGCTGAAATTGTCGCGGTACTTAATCGCCTCCTGCACGGTTTTGCAGCCCTGGGCGCTGATATAGCCGAACGCGCGCAACTGCTGGCAAATCCCGGCGAGCGCCGTCGCGACCTCCTGATTATCCAGCCCCGGCACGCCGAGGATGCGCGGCTTAACGCCCAGCTCAGCCTGTGCAGATAACAGCGCTTTCATGCCGGTGTAACGGCCTTCAGCGTTCGCGCCGCCGATGATATTGGAGGTGGTTTCCGCCGCGTCTTTGCCGGTGGCAACGCGGACAACCACCGTGACCGGCTTCGCCTGTTCGGCGATCGCCCGCAGCGACGCCGCCAGCGTGCCTTTTTTACCGGCCTTGCCGGAGGCCGCCAGCACGTCGGTGATCAGTACCGGGGTGTCGAGCGGGAAAACCGACGCGTCGGCATCCTCCGCCGTGCAGACCATGCCGACGATTGCCGTCGATACGGTGGAAATAACGCGGGTGCCGTCGTTGATTTCGACGACGCGCACGCCGTGATGATAATCGCCCATTAATTTGCTCCGGGTGGTGAGTAGGTGCAGGCATGATGACGCCCGGCGCGCCGGGCCGCACGCGGTGGGTGCTGGAAGGCAGACCAGACAACAGGCAGGGCCGGATTGGGGGATTTTGGAGGAAATAACGATCGCTCGCGCCGATCAATAACGCCGTATTGATCTATGCAATCAATTGGACGGATTTTAGCCGGGCGGGGTAATGTCGAAAGGTCGATGCGGCAACATCAGGGAATACCGCAAATACAAAAGCCCGCATCGCTGCGGGCTTTTTTCTTAGGCGGCGGGCGCCACCGGCCAGTCAATTTCCGGGGCTGACATATCAAGACGATTCAGCGTCACGCGGTATTTTTTCCAGTCCGCCAACAGCGCTTTTTCTGCCTCGGTCGCCATATCCAAATCAACAGCATCCTGAAGCGGCGCAACAGCCTTACCCGCGATCGCCAGTAATTCATTTTTTCTGGCTTCAGCCCTCGCCATCATTTCTTCTGCAGAATAGGCTCGCTGGCTCACCTTCTTACCGTCAAACACCCACTCACCATTAGCCAGACAACGCTTTGGCAGTTTCGTTGGGTTCAGCTCAATAACCGATAAGCCAATCGGCCACAGCATCGACACATCGCTGTTAATCACGCAGATAATGCCGCTTTCGTCATAAGCCAGTTTTACGGTGTCCGGCGAAAACAATTTTTGCGCGGCGTACCAGTCAATACCGTTATCATCCTGAAGATAAATCACGTTCTCGCCGAGGAATAATTCTTCCGGCGTGTATCTCTTCAAATTCTTAATGTGTTGCATTTTACACCGTTCCAATTGTTGCCCATGTGCCGTTAATCAGCACCTGAACCGCTGAATAAGCGCCCCAGATTGAGGGGTTGTAGTTTGAGCCGGACATACCGGTATAAACACAGCCCGACGGTAAATCGATGCGCCCGCCGGTATCCGCGATAACCGTGCGCCCGGCCATGCGCACACCCTGAACCAAATTCTGATAGGCCCAGTTCTGCGCATTGTTCTGCGCAGCCGAGATATTTTGATTAAGCCAGTTGCTGAGGTAGCCGCCCCAGCAGCTGCCCTGAACGTTGCCGTCAGGGTGCCACGTCGTCCCGCTGGAGGTGGTGATCGCAGGCCATTTACCGCCGATATGAATACCCGACTCAAAAGCGGCGGCGCCGGTTCTGACATCCACAGAAAACGGACGCAGGGCGTTGAATGTGCCGTATTGGTCATTTTCGTTTGTCAGCAGCAGATAAAGCCGGTTGCCGTCATTGCGCCAGAAGGAACCGAACCCGCCGCCGACCATGCGATAATTATCAATATGGGTAGATTGGATCTCCGCGCTGGTCTTTAGCGCCCCGGTTAACTGCCCGCCGGTCTTCGCCAGATAGCGGCCATCTGCTTCGGTTTTATTCCAGGCGTTAACGTCACCGGCCAACAAATTCACATCAGCGGACAACGGCTTACCGTTCACCTTGATAGAGCGCAGCGCGTATTTCTGCGCGGCCTGCGCATCCGTCAGCGCGCCAACGTCAGCGGCCGTCGGCTTGTAGTGTGTCGTGTACACCTGCGCCCAAGCCTTAGCCGTCGCCGGATTATCTTCCCGAGGAGAACGTAGCCAAAATTCCGTATTACCCGAGCCGATCGCAAATTGGACATGCCGGTATTTGTTGAGTTTGAACGTCATCAAATTACCGAGATTGCCTTTAGTCAGTGGATAGCCGACTGATTTATCGCCGAGCTGTTCAAGCGTGAAACCATCCGGCCGAGTGATATCACTGTCAGCATTCGTGGCCTGCAAGCTTTCGCTGGGGAAAACCACGCGCGGCAACGTAAGCGCCCCGGTCATGGTATCGCCCACCCGTTTCACAAAGCGCCCATCGGCTTCAGTTTTGTTCCATGCGTTGACGTCACCTGCCAACAGATTGACGTCCCCGCTCAACGGTTTACCGTTCACCTTGATAGAACGCAGCGCGTATTTCTGCACGGCCTGCGCATCCGTCAGTGCACCGGTTTCTTGTGCTGTAGGCGGCTTAGCCGTCGTATAAATACGCGGGTTTGCCCCCTGATTAGGCTCAGTTCCCCAATGCAACTCGTTATCCATCCCCAAACCAAGACGCATCAGTGCCTTCCCGGCGACTTGGAAACCGATTGATAAATTACTCTGTGCTGAAGGGCGGCTCATGACCAACGGCGTATGCTGGTTTCCCTCAATATTCAGTGAGTCCCCATCCGTTTCAGCGTTGCCGGGCTTAATAGCCAGTTTTTTAACCGTGCCGCCGGACAGCATCAGAAAACGGCCGTCAGCTTCGGTTTTACTCCATGCACCGACATCGGCGGCCGTTGGTTTGTAATCGGTGGTGTAAATCCGTGACCATACCACCCCATTTTCAGGACGGTTAGAACGGCCAATAAAACCATGCCCCAGCCCCGACACGCTGACATAGCCCGTTGAGGGTGCGGCATCGCAAGGCAGGCTCAGCACCCCGGCGGCAATATTTCCAGCGATCGGCGGCTTGTTCTCAGAGGTCGCATTCAGCCGGTAAATTTGCGCAGTGTTGCAATAAGCGTTATCGAAAGCCCGCGCGCCCGCCCCCAGACCAAACGCGCCGACGGCCATCAGTTGTCCGCCTTCTACCCCGACGTTGCGCGTCGCGGCATCACCCAGCGCCAGATTGCCACGCGCGGCGGCCTTGTCGGGCAAGTCGGACAGATTGGCGGCCTTTTTCATGCTGGCATCGTTGACCGCTTTTAACGCTTTGGGCGTGCTGGCTTTCGTTTCGTCGGTGCTGGTCGTTGCGCTGCTCAGCTGTACCAGACCTTTCGCCGTGGTGCTGGCGTCCGGGTGGTTTCGGGTTTTCTCATGCGCGGCGATCGCGTCGGCCACAAAATCCTTGGTCGCCAGCACGGTGTCGCCACCGGCGATCACCTGAATCGCCTCGGTGCTGCTGACAATCAGGATCATGCGCAGCGTCTGCGTGCGGCCGCTGCCCTCTTCCAGCTTCGGCTTGTAGCTCTCCGCCATGTTGCTGACGGCAATCAGCGTCCCGGCCTCGTCATAGAGGCCCATTTCACGCAACCACCACCCGCCGACGTTCGCCGGAATAATCATCTCGGCCAGAATGTGATTTTTCAATGCCTTATCGATGGTCAGCCCGTTTAGCGCCGCGCGGTACTTCTCGTTGACGAGTTTTGTTTGCGCCGGATTGGGCGTCGGCAGCGTGCCGTTCCCGTCGCCGACGGCCATAGAGACGATTTTCAACTGCGTGCCGCCCGCGCTGGCGGCGGCAATCTTGGCCGCCCCGGCGGTGGTAATAATCGCTTTGTATTTGCTCATGATTTTCTCTTATCCGGGGTAAACGGTAATGACATCGCCATCAATGGCAGCCGCGCCGGTGTAAATCCGGCCGGGGATGTCCTGCAAAATGTTGAGGCCGATCAGGTGGCGGCTCAGCGGCTTGGCGTCGGCGATCAGGCGCTCCATTTCCTGATACATTTCCTCGGTGATGCCGGTTTCCAGCACGCCAATATCCAGCCGGAAAGTACCGGGCGGATCGGCGCCGTCGGTATGGAACCACTCGATAACGTTGATCAGGTAGCCGAGCGGCTCCACCACGCGGCGCACAGCGCCGATGGTGCCCTTGTGCCGGTGAATGTAGAACGCAGCCGAAACCACGCCCCGCTTCACGTCCTCCGGCCACGCCTCATCCCAGCGATCGACAGAGAACGCCCACGCCAGATAGGGCAGCAGATGCACCGGGCAGGTTTTCGGGTTCCACAAATCACGCAGGGGAACCGGCACGCGCTCCAGCTCGGCACACGCGGCGGCGGCGGCAACTTCCAGCGGTGAGGAGCCGACAGGCAATAGACGGTTAGTCATCGGCTCGCCCTGGGGTAATGTTCACGCCGGTGCAGTAACCCGCCTGCGTTTTATCCAGCACGATGTCAGCAGCAGGCTTGATGATTTCCACATGTTCGACACCTTCAACGGTCAATGCCGCATTCATGCTTGAGCGCCGGATACTGCGCCCGAGGCGCCGCATATTTTGCACATAGGCGCGTAGCCGTTTGTTTGCGGTGTCGAGGATGGGCGCCACTTCCGGGCCGGGATACAGGTATAAAACGGCCTCGATAACATACGGGGCAATTTTGGCTGATTGCACGATGACGCGATCGGCAACCGGGCGCACATCCTCATCATTCAGCGCGTCGCGGACAACCTGCAACAGCTCAGCGCTGGCGGTGCCGTCGCCGTCCCGTGACAACACGGTGACGGTCACGTTAGCCGGTGATGGGCTGATTGCCGTCACATCAGCTACCCGGCCATCGGCCGAGCGGGCGTGATAACGATAGGAACCAGCCGATCCCGCCGTACTCATCCCTTCGAAAGCATCCTGCAGGCGCAGGCGGTAATCTTCATCCGCTTCCATGATTGCCAGTGTCGGCGGAATGGTGCTCTCATCCGCCGGAGCGATCACCAGTCGCGGCGTGTTGAAGTTGGCCCCGAGCTGGTCGAGGTCTTCGCCGGTGGAATACGCCAGCATCACCGCTTTCGCGGCATCGTTGACGCGCTGGCGTAGAATCACCTCGCGGTATGCGTTTTCCTGCAACAGCTTAACGATCGGCTCCGACTCCAGCGCCAGCGTGCGCGCGACGGCCTCCCGCTGTTCCTCCGGGTAAAGCGAAATCAGCGTCGCCTTACGCTCTGCCAAAATGTCTTCATAATCCAGCACCTCAACGACGATCGGCGCGGGCAGCTGTGAAAGGTCAATCGTTGCCATGGTTTCAGCTCACAGGAACAGACAGCGACAGCGCGCCGGGGGCATCGGTGCGGGTGCCGGTGATGTCGATCACCATCTTGCCGTCATAGGTGGTATTAAAAGCGATGCCGGTCAGCTTGACGCGCGGCTCCCACGCCAAAATCGCGCTGTAGCAGGCGGCCATAATCTGCAGGCGCAGCGCGTCGTTCTGCGGCTGGTCGAGCAGCTCAGAGAGCAACGAGCCATAAGCCCGGCGCATCGGGCGCGAACCCTGCGGCGTGACCAAGATGTCCGCCACGGACTGGCGAATATGCTCGATGTCAGTCAGCGTGCGGCCGGTGCCTCGGTTCATGCCGATATATTTGGCGTTGTTCATGTTGGTTTCCCCGTTTTCCCGCCGCCGGTCTGGACACCGCCGTGTGTGTGCGAATCAACAACGACGCCATTCGACGAGAACGAGCCGCCGCTGTGCTCGATGTTCCCGCGCATCTCTCCGCCTTTTTGCACTTCCAGCGTGCCGGTGGTGAGTTTGTTGGTGCAGACCACTTCTGGCGCATCGAGCGTGATTTTGTCAGCGGTAACGATCACCACCTTAGTGCTGGCGGTGATGGACTCCGACGCCTGCACGTCAGCGGTTTTAATGCCTGACACACTCAGCGCGCCGGTTTCCGGTTCGTACTCGATAACCGCGCCATCAGGGAATGCGATATGCAGCGCATCCGCCGACGCAGACGGGGCCGGGAAGTCGTCAGAGAAAATGCCGCACAGCACAAACGCGGTATCGAGTTCGCCACCCAGCGCAAAGATCAGCACCTGCTCACCGACCGAGGGCGCCGACCAGCTGCGAGTACGCCCGGCGCGACAGGTTAGCCAGTTGAGCCAGTCGGTAAGATTGCCGCCGGTTTCGACGCGGCACAGGCCGTTATCAAGGTCAACGGTGCTCACGGTGCCGATGCGGATCAGGTTGCGCAGCAGGCGCAAAATGTCGTGTTGATTGTTCATGCTGGAAGGATGCCGCCCGGCGCGGGCGGCGGCAACTCTGTAGAGTTGGAGGATGGAACAAACAACGTATATTCTATGTGAACTCTATTTGATTAATTACTATATTAGAGAGTAAGATCAGAAACACATCCCTTTGACAAGAGACCAATTGTCATTTGGTGTTGTTAACAACCTTATTTGTTCGATAAAGGAACTATCGTGACTCCCATAATGATAGCCCTTAGCATTAGAGATAAATCGAATAAAAACCTAAAGGAATTGTCCCCACAACATGAAATAAATCCATACAAACATAAGGATTGAAAATGATAATATTTAGAAACGAAGAAAACAAAATAATATTAGAATACACGCCTGAAATGATAAGCGCAGAGCAAGTCTATAACGAGCTTGAAAAAAACAACATTTACACCATCGCCAAAACATTCTATCTTTCGAAAAATGAGCTGGCATCAACATTCGACGACGACGATAATAGAGACACTATTGAGTTTGTCGTCGCAGAGAAAATCGAAAATTACTATAGGTTCCATGGCGAGTTACTTGGATTGGATGTAGATGTATTCATACACGAAGAAGTAAATTTATCGCGAAAGATTTTTGTTGCTGAAAGATTGATATCAATTTTCAAAAAAATAGGAAAAATAACCAATTCTGATATCTATATTGGAGGAAACAAAATAGGATGCATACCTTATGTTGAATTCAATAAGCTGATCAACAAGTTCCCTAGCACTTATGAACTAAATAGATATGCTCTAGCAAGAGTAGAGTCAATCATCTCCTCGTATATAGAATCAGATGGGCAGCATGAAAAGAGTTATCATGACTATCTTAACAAAAAAATTGATTTAAAGGACAACAGCATTAGCAATCAACTTGCTGACTATGAGGAATTCAAATATCAGAAGATTTTAGATAAACTAAAAGAAATGTTAAAAAATGAAGATAAATACACTGAGAAGCAATGGCAGGCTGAGATTTTGGATATCATACTTTTGCTGTACCCCAAATACTTATATGTCTTCGATGAAGCAAAAGTAAAGGATTTTCACAGCGCAAAAAACAGATCTATCGATTACCTCCTAGTCGATTCTTCAGGAAATATAGATATCATTGAAATAAAGAAACCCTTCGAC
Source organism: Serratia sp. A07 (assembly GCF_058725505.1). NCBI lineage: Bacteria > Pseudomonadati > Pseudomonadota > Gammaproteobacteria > Enterobacterales > Yersiniaceae > Serratia > Serratia sp. A07. The sequence continues at coordinate 150,486 of NZ_JBZXDO010000005.1, read as the reverse complement.
AAATGCATAGTCACCGAAAGAGGGTATAGAGATAATTACATTCCATTAAGAGACCTAAGTGGTACTGTCATGCAAATTGAGAAATACATTTTCCATCTAAACAAAAGCGGAGAAGTTGGTGAAAAAAGATTAACCCAGCAATTCAAGCGTAAAATCCCTGATGATTTTGAGATAAAGATAACTAACCCCGGAGGCTTTATCATCATGGGTAGGAAGACCAACTTAAGAAAAGAACAGCTTTATGACTTTGAGATAATTAAGAGAAAATACAAAAATCTCATTGACATTCTGACTTATGACGATTTAATTGAACGTTTGGAATTCATTTTAAACAAATGGTCACATAAAAAACAAATCCCAACTAAGTAAAATTATCAGCCAGTCGGCATGTCTTCGCCACTGGCTAACCATAATTAAGCCCACACTATTCACCGAATAAAAAATAAACGACCTCATTTTCAATATCCTCCACTATATTTTTAGAAAAACCTAGCAACGGACGGGCCTCATATTTTACTGCCTCGCTGTGCGGCGTCGGCCGATCCCGCAGGCCGTAATGGTGCACATTGACCATGCGCTGAACCCGCCCGACAAACTCAACCACGGCCGCATCGCTGTTGCCCTGGGCTTTCAGATAGCGGGCCGTGCGAAGCTTGGAGAACATCGCCCGATCGCGCAGGCGCTTTTTGCTGCGAAGCCGCATTTTGCGCGGCGCGTAAGGTGTACCGTCCGGCGCCTGCTGGCGTTTGATGTGTTGCTGTTGACCGGCGCGCAGTCGCTTTGACACGGCAACGGCCAGCGACTTACGCGACTGCGGCGACAGCTTGGCAATCAACCCGGCCAGCCGGGTGTCAAAGGGGTTAAGCTCGCTCATGCCATTCACTCACTAATTCGCCGTGAACAAAGAGCTGCATCGGCCTCGTCACGTCCTCCGGTAACGGCGGCTCCGACAGGTGCTCAACATGCAACGCGCCATCGCCTTGCTCGAGCACCAAAACACGCTCGGTCAGCTGCAGCGACACGCTGAAATCGTAAGAGCCGTTGTTGTTAAAGTCGCTCGCAAAAGTGAAGCCGGTGCGGCGCCTCTCTTCCGTCGCCATAATGTCCGGCTGGTTTTCCCGTAGCCATGCCTGAATAGGTACGACAATTAAATCCAGATCGCCGGTGTAGTCCAAAAACAGCAGGTTCAGCGTATAGCGGTACTCATGGGACAGCGAGACGGCAAGCGTGGCGGCCACATTGCCGCGCTCTACCCGCACTTGCAGATTTTCAGGGTTGCGCTGTAGCCACGGCAGGCAGCTTGTCAGTTCAGCGCGGAGCTGTTGCGGTTTTAACATCGTATTGTTCCTGACAGTGTTTTATCGTTTCGACCTGCACCGCGCAGGCCGCCAAGGCGTTTTCAAGCTGGCGAATATCGGCGCTCAGATCGCCGTTAGTTGCCGGGCGGCTGGCTGGGATTTGGCACAGACTCACTTTCGGACAGCCAACGTAGATAATCCGCGGCGCCGGTGAAGCCGGGGCGCTGGTGCAGCCGGGCAACGTCAGCAGGCAAAGCAGTGTTAAACCAATCACGTAATTGCTGATTTTCATTGAGTAACCTCTGTATTTTCTGCTCGCGCGTCAGCGCCAGCCGGTGCGCGGCGTTTAGGTCGCCCCTTAACTTTTCCTCTTCCTGCGCCAGCACACCGGCCGCCGCCTGCAGCGTGTCGATCGCCGCGCGGGTATCGGTCAGCGCCGCCGCTATCCGACCGTTCTCCTGCCGGGCGCTTTCCAGTCGCTTACCCAACGTGACAACCTGCCATTTCATCCAACCGGCGACGACCAGCGCCAGCACCAGAAACCAGCCGATCGCGCGGCTCATTGCGCGGCCCCGATCAGGCAGTGGGCCAGCTCCGCCGCCCGACGCCGTTCCAGCCCCGGCGATTTGACGCCGTTGACGAACACCCAGCGCGGCAACTGCTGGCAGGCGCTGCGCCAGTCCTGCCGCTTGATGAAACCGGCTAACGTAGAGCCGCAGGCGGCCGTGACGCCGACGTTAAAGGCAAAGGACACCACCGCGTCATAAACCGGCGGCGGCATCGTGACAGGCATACAGCGGCCTATGCCGCGCTCCACACGATATACGTCGGCAACGAGGTTAACGGCAGCTTGGCGCTCGCTGATAACCGCGCCGGGCTTTACCCCGGCCGTGTGGCCAATGCCGCTTGTCCAGACGCCCGCTTGGCATTGGTAAGGCGATAAGCGGCAACCTTCAAAATCGGCCAGCAGGCGCAACCCGGTCTCAGAGATCTGCAGCGCGCTGAATTGCGGCAGCAGCACCGCCAGCGCCAGCACGGCGGCCACGCTGCAGCGTTTAGCGATTGAGTTCATCGTAAACCCTCCGGCTAACGCCTAGCTTGTTCAACAGCTGGTAGCTTTTACGGCGGTAGTACCAGTTAACGAGGAACGTTCCGACGCCCACGGCGGCGCCAACCATAAAGGCGATGTCCTGCGGTGAATATTTGCCGATCCACGCGAGGAACATCGCCACCGCGTAGGCTAAAAATGAGGTGATGCGCTCCATGTTTTTAATCCCATAAATTGACGGTTTCACGCTGCGGTGCGGCGGTCACGTCCGGCAGCTCAACCGGGTGGCCGTGGGGCAAAATCGCCCCGGCAGCGGCCAGCCCTTCATTTAGCGAATAGACCTGCTCAACCACGCCCTGCGTGCGCCCGTAGTAGCGCCAACAAATCGCGTCAACGGTGTCGCCCTGCAGGGCGTAGACTCTCATCAGAGCAGCCCGATGATGCAGTGGCTACGTTCGGCCACGTTACTGATCGCGTTGCGGGCGTTGCGCCACAGCTCGCCGATCGAGGCTTCAACCACATCAGCCTTGCGGCCGCCGGTGGCGGTGGTGTCGAAACTGCGGTATTGCTCCGAGAGCGTCGCCATGGTCATCGCGCTAACGGCGTTGCGGTATTCGCTCACCCGCACGCTTTCGCCGTCGAGCTGTTCGCCCGGCACATCCTCAAGCCGCTGATAGCCGTCGGCCATCTGGTCGCGGCGGAAAGTGAACAATTCGGCGTTCACCTCCGCGATCGCGCTTTTAATTGCCAGCCGCAGGCGCGGGGCGGTGATAGTGCCTTCAATGCGCATCACGTCGCGCACGTCTGCCGGGTCGATGTCCGGCCAGAAAAAGACGTTTTTAACGATCGGCTCATCCTCCGGGCGCGGTGCTGGCGCGTCCGGGCGTGGCCGCTTAATCACAACGGTGCTCATATGACCTCAGAAAGTTAGGGGGCGGTGGACGACGGCGTTGACGAGGTGAAACCTGTCGCGGCCGTCGTGCCGCCCGGCGCGGGGCGCGTTCCGTTAGCGGCTGGCGGCGGTGCGTATCGCCCGCTCCAGCCGTTCAATGTCCTTTTTCACGCCGCAGCCGTTATGCAACTGCAGCGCACGTTTAAGGTGGTTCAATGCCAGTTCAGCCCTGCCCGCCGCGCGCAAGACGTACCCGGTGATTTTGTGCAACTTGGCGCGCACTTGGTCGGGCATGTCTTCTGCGTCGGTGAGTTCCATCGTCTGCGTGAGGTGGTCAATGTTGACCGACTCCCCGGCCTCAAAGGCGCGGGTGGCAGACTCGGCGACGTCTTCTGCGATGAGGTATGGCGTGGAGCGTGCGAAATTGCCCGGCGGCGCCAGTTGGTAGCGTAGCGCATAGCGGGCGATGTCCAGCGCGCCGGGAATGTCCCCGGCATCCAGACGCCAGATCATGACCGTCATCAGAATGGCGTCCTGCGCGCCGCGACCTTCGGCCAGCACACCGGCAACCCAGGGGGCATACTCCGGCAGCAGTTGGCGCTTGAGTTCGGCCTTACGCTCTTGTGAGCGCACCTGTTTGAGCTTTCGCTTATCTTCATTGAGTTTAAGCATCATCCGTTCATAGCCGTTGGCGTGGCGCAGCGGGTCATTCTCCCGCTGCGCGGCCTCGACCGCTGACTGGCGCATAAGGTGACGGCGGGCAGGGCTGGTCATGGTTATTTACCGCCTTTCGCTTTGTCGTCTGCCGGTGCTTCCTCCGGGGCTTTCACCTCGGTATCAGCGGCAGGATCCGCTGGCGCAGCGGCAACTTTGACGGCTTCAACAAGGGCACCGGCAAACGCCTTAATGTCATCATCAGAGTTCAGCAGTGCAGCCTTGGTTTTTGGCTCGGTCGGTTTGGCCGCTAACAGCTCGATGTTCTCCACCAGACAGCCGCAGGCGTAATCCTCCACCACATAGTCCTCGTTGATGGACTCATAGTTTTCGATGCGATCGCGCTTGGCGTTCTCCACCATATGGCGGCGGTGTGTGTCTTCCTGCCAGTAGATCGACAGGTTATCCATGCGCGTAATCAGCAGCGCATCCGCCGGGAAGTACGGCACGCGCACAGCGGGCAGGTTGCCGATGCGCTTCTGGCTGATAATCAGATCGGCGGCCAGCGCTTCGGTATTGGGCTGTTCCTGATTGACAAGCGGGAAATACTTATCGGCCAGCAGCTGACGACCGCAGATCACTACCAGCTCAGGATCTTCCTGATACCACGGCGCGATCAGGTTGTTGGTGGCATCCATCACCAGCGCGTCGAGGTTGGCGTAATCGCCACCGGCGCCCACGCGGATATTTTCAGACACCACGCTGCCGTCCTTACCCACGATTTTATTCATCACGCGGCCCGGCGCGTTCTCGCGGTATTTCTGCAACCAGCCCGGCGCGATGTCCTGCAGCAGCGGGAACTTAATGCGGTTGGAGGTTTTGGCGCGGTGCGTACCGTTAAAGCCGATCATGATGCGGTCGAGCGCCTGACGTTTCACAATCGCATCGCGTAAACGGGTCTGGAAATCCTGATAACGCGCCCACAGGTCGAGGGTGTTGTAGCGGATGTGGAAATCGTAGTTCACCTGCTGGCAGAAATAGTCATCGCTGTCCAGCGTGGCAAAGTCGGCCGTTTCGCGTTCATCGCCGCCGGCGGTGTCGGTGGTGCTGGCGATGGAGCCGCTCACACCTAAACCGACTTTCTCTCCCTTCATTTCCTTAACCGGCAGGATATTGATGCGGGTCAGGAACGTGGAGGAATCCTGTACGCGGGTCATGATGGTTTGCGTAACGGACGGCTCAACGCTGAATTTTTTATCCAGATCGCCGGTTGCTACGCCATTCAGTTCGGCGAGGCGAGACATAAACGCATTAAATTTAAAACGAGTTTGCTTGCGCATTTTTCTTCCTGTTTTTGTTCGGTTTTATCGGGTATGACTGCCTTAGCAGTCGGTCAGCACGTCTTGCGCACTGTTGCCGCCGGTGGCATCCGGGCGGGCCTGCTGGCTGAAATCTTCCGAGGTGGAAAGCTGGGCTTGCAGCGCGCTGAACGCATCGCTGCCGGTTTTTACCTGTTGCTTGAGATCGGCAACCTGCTCGCTCAGTGCAGCGAATTTCTCGGTAAAGCGGGTGTCCGCTTCCTGCAACTGCTCGGCCACTGTCATCACAGCGCCTTCCATCTCACCAAAGCGCACATCGTCGGTGGCCTGCTTGCGGCTAAACATCGCTTTGATGCGGGCAGATAATGAGGTTTCCGGATCAGCGACCGGCTCAAAATCGAAATGGACTTCCAGCGGCGCGGAGAACTCGACGTTCTCGTGGCGGCGGCTGAACTCCAGCATGTCAGTGCCGAGGCTGGCCGGGTCATCGGTGACGGCCAACCCGACCAGATACGACTTGCCGGTCTTGGCGAAATCGCGGCGGATCTCCATCGAGGTGAACACCTTTTGGCCCGCGCCGACCATCGACACCAGATCGGCGGTCGGGGCCAGACTGGCGTACAGCGCCCACTTGCCGTGCAACAGCGGTTCGTCCGGCTCGTCGATTTTCTCGGCCTTCAGCTCAACCACACCGCCGTAACGACGAAAATAGCCGTCAGGCAAAATCCCCTTGATGTGCTCCATGTTGATGCGGGCGCCGTACACCTTCGGGCTGTAGGTCGCGGCCATCTGCTGAATATCCGCAGCGCCGATCTCGCGGCCGTCAACGGTGTCGCCTTCAACGCCGATGCGGAAAAACTTAGTAACTTTCTTTGCCATGTAAACGGCTCCGGTTGTGGTGATTGGGTTCGGGGCTAGTTTCGGGGGAATGGCGCCGCGTCTCAACGCGTTGCGGTTGGAAGATCTGAGGCACAACAAGGGCTTAATGCGAGTCGCCCGGCGCTTTCGTAGCCTTGGCGTCATGAATACGACACCGGCAACAACCATCATCAGCGATCCGCGCCGCCAAGCTGCCTTGCTCTACTGGCAGGGCTTCTCTGTGCGCCAAATTGCGGAAACGCTGAACCTCAAGGGGCCGACCGTGCAGAGCTGGAAACTGCGCGATAAATGGGACGACATCGCGCCCATTTCCCGCGTGGAGCAAAGCATGGAAGCGCGGTTGATTCAGCTCATCATGAAAGACGTCAAGGAGGGGAAAGACTTCAAAGAAATCGACCTGTTAGGCCGCCAGATTGAACGGCTGGCGCGGGTCAATCGCTATTCGGCGACCGGCAACGAGGCGGACTTAAACCCGAACGTCGCCAACCGCAACAAAGGCGAGCGCAAGCCCGCCGAGCGCAACGTGTTCAGCGAGGCCGCCGTCGAGAAACTGCAAAGCATCTTCACGGAAACCACCTTCGAGTATCAAATGGGGTGGTATCGCGCCGGACTGCAACACCGTATCCGCAACATCCTTAAATCGCGCCAGATCGGCGCCACGTTCTTCTTTGCCCGTGAGGCGTTGCTCGATGCGCTGACCACCGGCCGCAATCAGATTTTCCTGTCAGCCAGTAAGGCGCAGGCGCATGTGTTCCGCAATTACATCATTGATTTTGCCCGGCTGGTCGAGGTTGACCTGAAAGGCGATCCGATGGTGCTGCCGAACGGCGCCCGGCTGATGTTCCTCGGCACCAACGTGCGCACCGCGCAGAGCTACACCGGCAATCTGTATCTTGATGAGTATTTCTGGATCCCGAAATTCCAGGAGCTGCGCAAAGTCGCCAGCGGGATGTCGCTGCACAAGCGGTGGCGCACCACCTACTTTTCCACGCCGTCGAGTCTGGCGCACTCCGCTTATCCGTTCTGGTCGGGGGAACTCTTTAACAAAGGCCGCCGCAGTAAAGCCGATCACGTTCAACTCGACCTCAGCCACAGCCACCTGTCAAAAGGCGTGCTGTGCGGCGATGGGCAATGGCGCCAGATTGTCACGGTTGAGGATGCGCTGACCGGCGGCTGTAACCTGTTCGACCTCGATCAGCTGTCGCTCGAATACAGCCCGGCAGAGTATCAGAACTTGCTGATGTGTGAATTTGTGGACGATACCGCGTCGGTATTCCCGTTCGCCGAGCTGCAAGGCTGCATGGTCGATACGCTGGAAGAATGGGAAGACTTCAACCCTTACGCCGTGCGGCCGTTCGGCTATCGCCCGGTGTGGATCGGCTACGACCCATCGGAAGCCAACGGCGGCGACAGCGCCGGGTGCGCGGTGATCGCGCCGCCAATGGTGGCCGGGGGCAATTTCCGCGTGCTCGAGCGCCACCAGTGGCAGGGCATGAACTTTGCCGCTCAGGCCCAGAAGATTAAAGACCTTACCGAAAAATATTGCGTGGAGTACATCGGCATCGATGCGACCACCGTCGGCCAAGGTGTTTTCCAGCTGGTGCGCGAGTTCTTCCCAGCCGCGCGGGAAATCAAATACACCACGGAAATCAAAACCGCCATGGTGCTGAAGGCAAAAGACACCATCGGGCGCGGCTGTCTGGAATACGACACCAGCCACACCGACATTACCGCCGCCTTTATGGCGATCCGCAAAACCATGACCGCCAGCGGCGCGCGCTCCACCTACACCGCCAGCCGCAGCGAAGAAGCCAGCCACGCCGATGTCGCGTGGGCAATCATGCACGCCCTCTTAAACGAACCGCTGACCGCAGGCAGCGGCCACAGCAGCCCGAACATTTTGGAGTTTTACTGATGGAATACGCCTTTACTGCTCAGCAATTTGCTGACCTGAAATCTCTGTTGAACACCATGGCGACGCCTTACCAGCGCCGCTGGTACGCGGAAGGGCTGGAACATCGCCGCCGCAGCTATACCAAACACCGCCAAGCCGGGGCCGATATGTTCTTCGCACTGGAAGGGCTGATCGACGCTCTGGAAACCGGGCGTAATCAGCACTATTTCGCCCCATTGCTAAAATACTCGCTGGCGTGGTCGCGTAAATACATTTGCCACTTTGCGGCGAAAGTCGGGATTAAAATTGCGGAGTTTGGGCGAGAAATCGCCTTCACCAATGGGGCTAGAATCGTGTTTCATGGCGGCCTCGGCCTCTCACTGGCCGCATTGCACGGCAACGTCTATTTGAGCGAATACGCATGGGCGAATCACCCTTACGCCCTTTTCCAGAACGCGCTCGCCGTTTCCTGCCATTCGCGCTATCGCCTGACGCTGTTCACATCCGTATCACCCAATCCCGAGGCGTTCGCCGTGTGGAAACGCTCGCAGGCCAAGGGATTTTCACAGGTACACACGATCGAGGACACCGCCGCACAGGGCGGACTTTGGGACATGCAGTATGTTGAAACCCTCAAGCGGGAATGCACTGCGGAGGAATTCCGCCAGTTGTATCTTTGTGAGTGGCCGCAGGAGGTGGCACTGTGAGCAAGCGCAAAGGCCGTAAGGCATTCACCACCCCGGCGCCAGCCCAGCCAGCAGAGCAGAAGCAGGATTTTGAGGCGTTTACCTTTGGCGAGCCGTCCGCGGTGCTGGATAAGCGGGAAATTCTGGATTACATCGAATGCACGACCAATGGCAAGTGGTACGAGCCGCCGATCTCATTCGACGGGCTGGCACGCAGTGTGCGCGCCGCCGTGCATCACAGCTCACCGATGTACGTTAAGCGCAATATTTTAGCGTCAACGTTTATCCCACACCGGCTGTTAAGTCAGCAGGAGTTTAGCCGCTATGCGCTGGATTATCTGGTGTTCGGCAATGCCTATTTAGAAGAACGTCAAAACCGGCTCGGCGCCCCGCTGCAGCTGAAATCCTCCCCGGCCAAGTACACGCGGCGCGGCGTGGATCGCGGCGCTTACTGGTTCGTGCAAGACTGGAAAGAGGCGCACCGTTTCAAGACCGACAGCGTTTTCCACCTGATTGAGCCGGACATCAATCAGGAACTGTACGGCCTGCCGGAGTACCTCAGTGCGCTTAACTCCGCCTGGCTGAACGAGGCGGCGACGCTGTTCCGCCGTAAGTATTACCAGAACGGGGCGCATGCCGGTTACATCCTGTATATGACCGACGCGGCGCAGAGTACCAGCGACGTTGACAGAATGCGCCAAGCCATGCGCGACACCAAAGGCTTGGGGAACTTCCGCAACCTGTTCATGTACGCCCCGAACGGCAAGCCGGACGGCATTAAGATCCTGCCGCTGTCCGAAGTCGCCACCAAAGACGACTTTTTCAACATCAAGAACGCCAGCCGTGACGATCTGCTAAGCGCACACCGCGTACCGCCGCAGATGATGGGGATTATCCCGAACAATACCGGCGGCTTCGGGGACGTGAAAAAAGCCGCTCAGGTGTTTGTACGCAACGAGCTAACACCGCTGCAAGAACGCATGAAGGAGGTGAACGACTGGATCGGGGAAGAGGTGATTAGATTCGCGCCGTATGAGTTGCCGACCGAATAAGCCAAAAGCCGCCAGTGTTTGGCGGCTTAATTTATCGTTCGCCTCGAGCTAGGCCGCATAACGCAATAGTTGCAAACACCAATAACAGAAAAATGGCGGCGCTTAAAATTCGCTGCCACCACTCATCAAACCAGAACAGCGACCCAAAAGCCGCAACAGAAAATACCCCGCTGAAAATCGCCTCCACAACGTGAGACAATCCTTTGCCGAGCTTACTGCCCCAAGACTTTAGATAGCTCATGATTCACACCTTCACAGAACATTTTCGATTTGCTGGAGTAGGCAACAAACGGTTCAAGATACTCCTCCGCAAGAAAATAGATCATGTCCAAATTTCGCGGGGTGAGTTTGTGGTACGTCGAGGGGTACTTTTCGCGCAATCGGCGCGAAGACACTGCGGCTTGTTCGATAATCCCTTGCAGAAGAATAATGTTCAACCCTGCAACGGTAATACCTTTAAAAACCCATCTGAAAAGCGTACTACTGATAACTTTTTTCAAAATATGATGCGTGATCTGTTGTACCAAAATGAACTGCGTCCCCATACGCCCCGCAACATAACCTTCAGCAAGGTTTAATTTCTGTCCTAATGCTGTTTGCGTTTGAACATCCATCCGTTGATAACAGTCGCGAATTATGACGGTTATTAGCTCACGCAAAGGGGCCTCAATGCCATAACCAGCGCGAATAACCCTAATGAATCTTTCCGTTTCCAGTTCATTGCGGCGTTTAAATTCACCACTACCTAACCCGGCGCCCTGCCATGTGCGGCGAGCACTATACGCTATTCCTTTGGGTAAGGACTCAATGCCTTCAAGAATTCCCTGCGCTACAGCTTTAGCATCCATACAAAGCCTCTTATCAATCATGAGGCTGTACCATATACCATGTTTGCCCAAAAATTCAACACAACAACAGCCCCTTTCATAACGCTTGAGATCGCCGCTATCGCATCAAATCCCAAAGCCGCCCCCTTGGTCTTGGTATGGTGATAAATCACGATGACGGGACGCTGGCGGCCATTTTGAAAGGGGTTCAACACGGCTTGCGCGCAATGCTATCCCCGCCTCGCCTGCCCGCTTCATGTGTCGCTTTTAATGCAGTTGCATGATCCGGCGCGATCCGCGCCAGTGCTGGCGCAGCGGGGGTAAAATTCACACCGGATCATCATGCAAATTCATGCACCTAATTCATGCACTGTAGCGACTATTAGTATTTACTAATTTCTGTCTGATAATTTAACTGGCTGCCCATCTCTAAGATCGACCAAATGCTCAGGTTCTGAAGCAAACCATGCATACGAGCCCCAAGCTAGTTCAGAGATTGCTTTTTTGAATGGAGCCTTACCACGATCCATGAACGCAGTAAGAAAGGCCAAATGACTCTCACTAAAACCCGCCTCCAAAGCCAATCTGGTTAATGTAACTTTCCTTTCCCTGTTTATTGGGCCATCTGTCGCCACGACTTCTGTAAAAACAACCAGCATGTCAGCACCACTACTATCATTTCCTAAATCAATTAGGATAATGTCAGGCAAAGCCTTTGATGCGTCAATTTTTAACCCCAAGGCCTGTGCTAAGTCTTCATCTCGTGCAACTACTTTATTACCGGACTCTGATAACCAAAGAATTGCTGGAGCTTTAAGAAATTTTGGTGCAAAGACTTCAATTACAGCTTTCGCAATGACACTTGAAGGCCCAGGAGCCAATGTTCTTTTTTCACCATTCGGAAATGTTACAACTACAGCATCCTCTGCAATTGCTACTCCTGACTTCATCAATCGCAACCTAGATAAAGCAGCTTTATTTAAATGTGTATCTTGCCATTTAGTGATAGCAGAATCTAATTCAGCGCCGACTAACGCTTCATCAAACAATGTTGTAAAAGATGATTCGAGACAATATTTAGGCTTAGATGATGTCGTTGGAAGACCACTACGTTCAACAACAGCACCACATGGTATAAAACCAGAGCGTATTGTTTCATCTCTGATCGGCTCTCGAGAATTAGGGGCATACCAAGCGTCTATTGGACGTTCTTTTTTACTTGAAAGTGTTTTTATTACCCACTCCTCACGACTTATATCATCGAGGAGTTCAGATTGTTCGACACCCATATCCGTAACTTGGCTAGGTCTTATCCACCGGTCACTACCTGCAACAGCACCTGCATAAAACATAACATATAACGTTTTAGCAGCTATTTCACGGATGACATAGTTCCTATTTTCTGTACCTTCAGGAAAAATGAGCGGAAGCCTCTCCATTATAACTTCTAATTTTGGAACTTTTGGTAAGCTCATTTCAAATTCACTCCATAGAATTTAGACAACGTCTTTTCAATTTTTTCGCTAGAAGAACCAGACAAAACCAGCTTCTCAAGTTTTAAAAGCTCATCAACACTTGGTAGTGGTATGGAATTTAATTCATATGCTGACACAGCTACACTTCCACTGATACAGCGAAAGGCACGATCAACGATTTTTGAGTTAAGTATCGCAGCAACCGTTTCAGGTTTTATTTGAGCAAAAAGCTCATTTGGATAAATCATGTTGATATGATTTTCAACTACAACAGCCCGGTTTTTATCAAGAAATGCTTGAGGCAACACCGCAGCTAGAAGCCGCCGACTCTGTTCTTTTGACGTTGTTCTTTGAACAAGGACGCACTCAGTAGATGTAAGCAGATGAGATTGATCTGGATGAATATCAATAAACGGAACGTGATTCCGGCGGTCAGAGCTAAAATTGAATCCAGAATTTGTAATAGACTCTGCCCAAATAAGAGGATAGCTTTTCTTCGTTAGAACAGTACGCAGTTGTGACTTGAATCTATTCCACACCAATTGCCCTGTGGATACATTATAACCAAAGTCGGATAGCCGATTAGGCATGAGCTTGATTGCGTTCAAAAATTCTGCATCTTCTGCATTTCTAGGAAGTAACCATGCACTCCCGCCATGTTCTATTTTCACATTGCCGATCTTTTCAACTTTAGCATCATTGAGGCCTTTAGGTATCAATGACGATACTTTAGACGGTTCCTCATGCTTGCCTAATCTAAATGTCGTGAGCAGGGTTTCCTGAAGAACATCATCAAAAACTCCCTCGCGATCAGAGATAAAATCAAATGCAAATGGAGTAGCTTCTTCTGTTAATAGTTTTCGCAGCGCCATAAAATACTGTCCACCAAGAAATGATGTTGGTGTCAGATATGCAACAATACCACTTTGCGGTTTTGCTAATCGAATAGCCAAATCAGTAAAAAGACCATAAAGATTAGCATGCCCGTATAGTGAGCGAGAATATTTATCCCTCAACTCAGAATTAAGGGTAACTCTACCATAGGGAGGATTACCGATAACAAGGTCAAAATGACCCACATCACTTTGCTGTAATGCATCACCAACAATGATAACATTGTCAGGCAATCTTCTTTTAGCTGCGATACATAGAGGCATTAATGCGGCTTCAAGAAGGGCTAGGGTCATCCATGCCGCAAAAGGATCGATTTCAATACCCTTCAATCTTTTAACTAAACGTCTTAATATCCATTCTGGCGAAGATCCCTTTTCCTTCTGTAGCATTCTTAATGCGACCGGCGCTAAAAATGCACCTCCACCACATGCTGGGTCAATGGCTGTACCTGTAGAAAAATCAACCCCTGTACTCTCCGCCAAATCTAATAGCCGTGCAACTAAAGGTGGAGGGGTATAATATGCGCCAATTTCTGAACGGTAAGACGAAGGCAACATCACTGTATAAATAGAGCCAATCAGGTACCCGGCATCTTCAACAGGAAAAGTAGCTATTAAATCACCAGTCATTTTAGCCAATTCGAGAGCATCACAAGATATCTCGGCCAAAAAGACTGTATGGGGTACTGATTTAATTTTTATTGTACTTTCCTGCGCTTGAGCCAATGAATCCCAATATGCACCTATAACATGAGCACAATACGAACGAGCGTGAGCAAGTCGGTCTTTATCCGATTTATAATTCCCGGCATAACCACGCGCCATAGCCTTACAGGTTTGATACCGCTCTAATAATGTCAACTCACTATCAGTGAGGAAATCAAATTGTTGGGCATTCATCACTCTATCCTACCGTTTATAACTCTATGTATTTTAACAACATCCACCAATTTAGCTCTATCGAACTTCGTAAGAATGTCGCGTGCCAATAGCCCCTAGGCTTAACATCTCATCCATCTAAGGGGCAGCATACAAAAAAAGTATGAATTTATAAATTTAATTATACGAACGAGTGCGTTGAATTTGCGTTCTCGATAGCTTCATCTTTGACCTGACTCGCTAATTCTGAAATCCATACAAGAGCTATGTCTTTATCCTTCGGCTGACTCTCATAGCAAACCCCAAGACGGGCGATGAGTTCAATTCTTTCTAAAACAACTACTTCATCCACTGCTTGCACCCTTTCCCTCCGATGCTTAATTACTGTATACATATACAGTATATGCCTATCAGATTTAATTGAGCAAGAAATTATTGGAAGCCCGCCCAATCGTTAACCGCTGGATAGTGCATTGAAATATCACCAAATTTGACTTTAGCGCCGCGTGCCAGTGCTTCCAATTCCGAGCGTGTTGGCTCGATGCCATGTAGAGCCAGCTCTGAGTAAATTCTGGGAACGCGATCGCGTTCAACAGCGGTTAATCTTGCTGAAGGAGCTGGCTCTGGCCGGCTATATGGGTCAATGCTTCTCTGTTGCCTGTTTATCTGCGGAGCATTTGCCCGTAAACGCGTCATAACAGACCGTGCAACGGTCATGTCATCCCAGTCAATTGGGGTGTCGGGATGGTGTTCCGTCACCGCTACGGCCTCTACAGGCCCACCATCCTGCGTATTTTCGGCGCCACCGCTGCCGACCAACCCACAGTTATTGACAGGACTCCGAGGCGCGCCGGAGGCGCTCTTCAAAGTCAAAGGCTCAACGGCAACGGCTTTAGCGACGATGCGCCATTGCGTGGTGCGGGTTTCATAAACGCGATCGGCGCCGATGTGCGGGGCAAAAATCCCCGCAATTTTCTGCACTTCTTCGTCATAGGCGTTGCGCTCGTCGGCAACCCGGCGGGCCACACGCACGGTCTGATCGTCGCGGGCAACGTTAGGGCCACCCTGCGCCAGAATGTAAGCGGCAAAGTCACCGGCATCAGCAGCAGCGCGCACCGCCTCAACGGTTTCGTCAAACTCATCGGCCAGACTGACAGAGCGGATCTTGCGGCACTCACGCCATGCGCCGCGCGACGGCAGGCCGATAAAGTGGAATTGAGGGATACGCCATGTTGAAGCCCACGCGGTGACGGCGGCCGCCGTATCAGTCAACAGCTCGCCGGTTTCATGATCGCGTTCGCCGTCCAGCGCGTAGCCGTCGATGTTTTTTGCAATGTATTTGGCGATATAGCCCGCCGCACCGCCTTTGTTCAGGTGCTTGCAGTCAAACCGGTTTTTGGCGGCGCCGCGCTCGTCCCCATCTTCAGCCATGGCATAACGGCGCATGATGTCGATCACCTGCTGGCGCTGTTTTTTGGAGGTAAACAGCATCATATGCCAGTGCGGCGTCGCATCATGGTGCGGTTCGACAACGCGCACGCCGTAGACCTGCAGGCCCGCATCTTTAAACGCTGTGCGGATCTTGCTAAACAGCTTCACAAGATAGCGCTGACCGTCTTTTGGCGTGTACGCTTCTTCATCCCATTTGTGATTAAAATGCACCTTCTGGCTGTTCTTGCCGACGGCGCGCGTCGGGTGATATTTGGATGGGGTGGTGATGGTGATAAACATCCCTTTATCGCCACGGATAGCGGCGGCCTGCTCAACACCGGCTATCATCGCCATTAACTCCATACGACGAATTTCCGGGTTAGAGATACTTGCCATCACCTTGTCGATGAGGCTGAAGCGTTCGCCGGTCTCGACGTTCTCAAGCTCGCGGCTGTTCAGATAATCAAAATTGGATTGTCGGCGCGCTTTCACATCGCGGATTGCCTGCCGACTGGCGTAGGACGACGCCCCACGGTTCACATTGCCAACGGCGATCAACAACGCCTCCCGCCATTGCGTGCGCAGGGCTTTCAACTGGCGCTCCCACCACTCGGAATTAACCAACCGTGACAGACTGGCAATCGCTGACCGGGCATCCAGTTTGCCTTTGCGGTATTTGCGCCAGTGCATCGGGGTGATGTTGAAGGCGCGCGCCATACCGGCAATGCGGCCATAAAATTCTGATTGGGTGGCATCTTCGAAAAGCCCGGCATTGTCGCCGCCGTTCTCCGCCACAAACTCATCGCAGTAATCTTCGTAATTCTGCAGAAGTTGACCGGCCACGCGATCGGCAAGGCGGCGTAACTCTTTGTCATCCATGCCGGGCAGAGCTGCGTAATTATCGACTTCAGCAGAAAACCGCATTGACGCGGCGAGGTTCATCGCGTTCTTGGCGCTCACCGTTTGCAGGCGCGGCCAGATGCGGCGGTCGAACTGGAATACCAGCCATTTGTTGGCGTCGTGCAGCCCTTTGCTCTTGAGCAAATTGGTGTAACGCGTCAGGAACATGGCGCTGAGGAAGCGCGGCAGGCGGCGGATATTGGTTAAAACAGCTTGCCCCTGAGCGAGTTCCTCACGGGTAAGCGGTCTCACCGGCCCGGCAACTGCCGGGCGCGGTTCGTTCCATGGGTAAGCGTAGGCGGGTGCCGCTTGGCTCATTGCACTTTCGCGCCGTTGGCGTGGGCGCAGTTGCCACAGTAACGCTCATTGCAAGCAGAACACAGCTCAACAACGAAGCCAGCGGCGCGAATTGATTTTTTCACGTCTTCTTTATCCAGCCATGTTCCGTCTGGGTCTGGTGACATCCACGGATCAGGCGAATACGGCAGCGGCAACCGCACCGGCGTAGCCAGCCGCTTTTCCAATATTGCATTGGAGCGCAGCTCGTTATCGCGTTGCTCGCGAACCAACTTCAATCGCTCTTCCAGATCGGCGTAGCGCTGCTCTGCTGCCTCGGCACGTCGCTTCATCTTAATCAGGTCAAATTCGTAATCGACGCAATTCGAGATTAGTGACCGTTCTATCTCCCCAATTTCTGACAACAGGGCGGAGACGTACTCTTGCGAGTAAAGCGGGCACCACATATCGTCTCTCTTGGCTGCGTTGTGCATTCCCCAAGACCCTGATTCAAAATCAAGATGGGTTATTGCAACGCCTTCAGCGGTCATATACGCCACCGGCTCGATCAGCTTATTGTCCATTTGCAGCCTCACACACCGCAAAAGCCTCTTGGCACAGGTTGCCAATGCGGCCGATTTCCGCGCCCAATGATGCAATGCTATTAACACTGGAATTACGGACGCTGTGATGTATAAGGCCGTTCACAAGCTGGTTAATCGTAGGGTAATAGCCGATAGCCTCGTAACGCTCTTGACCTTCGCTTTTTCCTGTTTTCCCTACCTTCACCGTATTAAGAATGAATTGCAGGTTATCGCTGGTGATAACAAACTCAGAGCCGATTTTAATTTCCATGTTATTTCCTCAATCGTAATTTTGGTTTTCTGGTCTGCGTGCAAATTCTGAATCACTCAAATCAGCCGCAATAAAATGACCTGCCAGCAACGCCAGCAGGCCGAACAAAATAGAGAACTCCGTCATGCCTTCCCCGCGTAAAGGTGATTTTGCGTCTCGCGGATCTGCTGACAGCTTACGCATGTATCAACGCCGGGAACGGCAGCGCGGCGCGCGGCTGGAATCGGCGCGTCACATTCTTCGCAAACGAAAGCAGAAGGCAGCGCGGAGGATTTGCGGGCGTTGGCGATCTGCGCGTTTAGTACCAGCGCTTGCCGCTCCTGTTCGTAGTCCATCAAGTCGGCCATTAGTGCAGCTCCTGCGCTTGATGCTCGATGGCTTCAGCCTCTTGGCGCAACAGCTCCACAGCCTCGACCGCTGTTAACCCCTCTTGGGTGATGTGGGCCGCCAGCCGAACCAAACGCGCAGCAGCTACCTGTGATTGGTTTTTACGTTCATCAACACGCGCGCTATCTAACAAATCTTGAAACTCATTCGTTAAGGCAGAAACCGCGCGGCAAGTACCAGCGACAACACCACGCTGAAAGGCATTATTTGCCGAGCTGGTTAAAGTTGGAGTAAGAAGCAAAGATTCTTTCATCGTAAATTCCTTATTTCAGGCAAAGCGATGCCCGGCGGGTTAACGCCAGAATTACGCAATGCGGTTAATTAACGTTTAATTCACAATCATCATCACTGATAAATCGCGGCAAGGTTTTTGATAAATCAATCAGGTCATTCAGCGCCCACACAATTTGTTTACGCTCTGAATAACTCATTTCTGCAAACTTCATTTTTATATGCCGCTCTTTTAGCCCGGCATGAAAACAAACAGTTCTGCGGATATGTTCCGGCGACTTATCAAAAGCCTCTTGCGCCTGATTCCGCTTATACGGGAACAGCTCACGCTTAATCTGTGAAATGCGCTTAATACCGATCGCTTTTTGTGTTTCAGTAGCCAACAACATGACAGCCCCAATTAACGGCAAAACAAACGGCGCAACGGTGAAACAGGCTTTGCCGTTGACAGGCCACGCAGTAAGGCCGCCTGATCGTGACGTGGGCGCCAGCGCTTGCCGCCCGGCAGTTCAATAAAACCGTGTTCAAAATGCCGCGATGGGCTTTGTTGTTTCAGCAGCGGAGCGATAGAAATAACCACGGTGATCACCTCAGCTTAAACCAGCAACAGCACTCAGCCCGCTGATCACGTCAACGGTGGAGGCCAGAGCCGGGGTGGATTGGATGCGGTTCTGAACGGTCAAGCCGATCAGCGACAAATGGCGGATCGCCGTGTTGACGCTTTCAAGCAGTGCGCTTTTGCGTACCGGCGTTTTGTGGTCACCCTGCACAGCGGCGGCGGCAATGTTTCCGACTGCGGCCGTGGCCTGCAGTGCATACGTTGGGATATTCCCGGCACAAGCCTCATTGACAGGCACGGACGGCATGCAGTTGATTTGTGCCAGCAAGGCATCGAGCAAGCCAGCGTCTTCAGTAGCATCAGTAAGCGCCAATAGCTCCGCACAAGTGAGCTGGTGCGGTTGCTCTGGGTTTAGCTTGTTGCGCAATGTCTGTGGCTTAATGCCTGTAACCTCACCCAGCTTTACGAGGTTGTGACGAACGGCAAACTGCCGACAGGCGATGTCAAAATGTGGATGTTTGGAAACGTCATAATCAAACATGATTCACCCCAATCTAATAATTAAGATGAATTACGCCTGAAGCGAAATCTTACATTCACTCAATGCCTGCACAGTTAATGCAGCCATGTTGATTTCAACCCTTGCTTTTGGCTTATCACCCTTGCCACGGATAGGCAAGCGGCCGTCACGCACCATGTCGCGAGCCGTTCCTATAGGGGTTCCAGTGATACGGCAATACTCATCGATAGGCAGATATGGGGTTGTAATGGCAATTGTAATGTTAGGGCGCATCGGGCAAACTCCTTTTTCACTTTGAGTGCAGCAACACTCAACAACTTTCATAAACCTACAAACCAGATGTTAATCTTCCAAATAGGGAGATTGCAAGGGAAAGTTTTCATGAACCTACAGATTGACTTCTCCAAGGGGAGTGTTGAGACGCTGGATAGGATCCTTGAAGCGTATGGTTTCAAGACCAAATTAGCTTTAGCCGATCACCTTGGCATTGCCAGCAGTAGCTTGGCCAATCGCTATAGGAGAGGTTTTTTCCCCGCTGACATCGTCGTGCGCTGCATGGCCGAGACAGGCGCCACATTGGAATGGCTCGCAACTGGCCAAGGCCGCAAGTTCTACGACGAAGAACTGGATATGATGCACTTGCATCGCCAAAAGCTGGCCGATGGACAGTTGATTGACGCTGGAATGGCAAGATTAGACAAAGTCTTTTTCAAGTCTGGGTCAGTTCTACCTACTGATCCGGTTTGCATCCAAGATGACAAAGCTCAATACATTGTTGACCGCTCTTTTACTGAAGTTTTTGACGGTGAATGGCTGGTCAGTATTGAAGGGAAAATAAGCATTCGAACGCTGGTTCGTATACCTACAAATCGCGTTAGAGTTGGCGGTGTTGGTATGTCCTTTGACTGCAGCCTAGATGAAATCAGCGTATTAGGCCGGGTAGTAATGACAATCACAAATTAAGCTATGTCGATAAAAAAACAACCTGACGGCAAGTGGCTGTTAGACTTTTATCCCGAAGGCAAACCCAAAGGTAAAAGCAGTAAGCGTATACGCAAAACGTTCTCCACCAAGGGAGAGGCCACAGCCTATCAAAACCACATATTAGAAAATGTTCACGTCAAGCCTTGGCTCGATGGAAAAGAAGATCGCCGCAAACTGAAAGACCTTGTGGTGCAATGGTTTGATGAGCATGGCGTTACGCTAGATGACGGTGAAAAACGCAAAGGCGCAATGGAGTTTGCCTGTGACAGCATGGGTGATCCTTTCGCTCATGAGTTTGACTCAACCATGTTTTCTATTTATCGAAAAAAGCGGTTGTCCGGCGAGATAGTCAGAACAGCACGGGTAAAGCAGGTTTCCCCGCGCACGATGAATCTCGAACTGGCATATTTTCGCGCCGTATTTAATGAGCTAAAACGTCTGGGTCATTGGAAACTTGATAACCCTCTAGCAAACGTCCGCCCCTTCAAATCGGAAGAGGCGGAGTTAGCCTATCTCGAGCAAGAGGAAATAAACCGACTGTTAGAACAGTGTTTAAAAAGCAGAAACGACAGCACATTTTGGGTTGCTTGTGTATGTTTAATGACTGGCGCGCGTTGGGATGAGGCTGAATCATTGACCACAAAGCAGATTAAAAATCTTAAAATTAGCTTTTTCAAAACTAAAGGGAATAGGAATAGAACCGTCCCAATAAGCAACGAATTTTACGACTCATTGCCGAAACCGGATAAGCCCGGTAGGTATTTCAAACCATGTTATTCTGCTTTTCGCAAAGCCGTTGAACGTGCGGAGCTTGAACTACCTGACGGCCAGCTTTCACACGTTTTGCGCCACACATTCGCCAGCCATTTTATGATTAATGGCGGAAACATTCTCGTACTACAACGCATCTTAGGCCATACCGACATCAAGATGACGATGCGATATGCGCACTTCGCACCTAACCATTTACAGGAGGCGACCACCCTTAACCCATTGGGGAAAAACGTCCCCTTTCTGCCCCCTCAGAACTCAAACCACCAATAACCACCGATAACATCCGTTTTATAACCTTTTGTTTTCACTGTAACTTATTGATTTTAAAAGGTGGTACATCGTTCTCATAATCGCTTGGTCGTTGGTTCAAACCCAACAGGGGCCACCAAATTTTAGCTGTTTTCACAGCCTTACAAGCCATTCTGTCCGGGATGGCTTTTTTGTTTCCCGCCGCCGTGCCACACTTCTCTTTCGGCATTCCTGATTTATTCCGACTCATAAGGGCCCCGCATGATCGTCAACTGCGACCACGACAACCTCGACGCCTGGCTGGCGCTGCGCACCGCGCTGTGGCCCTCCAGCTCGCCTGAAGATCACCGCGCGGAAATGCGCGAGATATTGGCTTCGCCGCACCACACCGCGTTTATGGCGCGGGGGCTGGACGGCGCTTTCGTTGGCTTTGCCGAGGTCGCGCTGCGCTACGATTACGTCAACGGCTGCGAATCGTCACCGGTGGCGTTTTTGGAAGGGATTTATACCGTCGAGCCCGCCCGCCGCCAGGGCTGGGCCGCGCGCTTGATCGCGCAGGTGCAGGAGTGGGCGAAGCAGCAGGGGTGCAGCGAGCTGGCGTCGGATACCGACATCGCCAATCTGGACTCCCAGCGCCTGCATGCGGCGCTGGGCTTTGCCGAAACGGAGCGGGTGGTGTTTTACCGCAAAACGCTGGGCTGATCAGGCGGTCTTGCTTTGCCGCTGATGCGCCAGCTGCTCGGCGCGCAGCAGGATCTCCTGCAGATCGTCCTCGTCAATATCGAACAGATCCCCCTCCATCAGCGCCTCGTGCAGATCGGCGCGGGTGATGGCAACGGCATCGATCGGCAGATTGGCCGGTTTGGCCTCCGCCGGCGCCAGCGCGTGCGGGTAGCGTCGCCCGGCCAGGTTATTGAACAGAATGGCCAGCGCCGCCAGCAGCACCGAGTTCAGCAGCACCGGGTACAGCACGAAGTGGTAGCCCATCTGGTGAATGCCGGGGCCGCCGAGGATGGCGGTCAGCGCCACCGCGCCACCCGGAGGATGCAGGCAGCGCAGCTTGAACATCAGGCCGATGGCCACCGCCGCCGCAACGCCGCAGGCCAGGCCCGGATCGGGGATCAGCAGACCGGCGCTGACACCCACCGTCGCCGCCAGCGCATTGCCGCCGACGATCGACCAGGGCTGCGCCAGCGGGCTGTTGGGCACGCCGAACAGCAGCACCGCCGAGGCGCCCATCGGCGCGATAAACCACAGGTTCACCTCGCCCAAAATAAAGTGGCTGATCCAGCCGGCGAGCATCAGCCCCAAACCGGCGCCGACGCTGGAAATCAGCATCTCTCGCTTGCCCACCGCCAGCGGGTGCGGCCACAGGCGCGCGCATCCCACTTTTACTCGTTCTATCCACTGCGTCTTCATGTTACCCAATACGGCTCAATTCACTTGTTGGCAACAAATATATCACATCACCCTGAAGGAACTCACGGCGCCGTAAACCGCGCCGCCCAAGAACTTTTAGGCTAACAGATTGATTTTTAGCCTCCCCTCGTCAATGATGAATGTTCCCCCCTTAACCCCGAGGAACCGCCGATGTCTCAACCGATCATCGAGCTTTATACCGACAGTGAATTTTTCAGCCCGTACGCCATGTCCGCCTTTGTCGTGCTGACGGAAAAAGGCATTCCGTTCACCGTGAAGCCGGTGGATCTGGCGAAAGAAGAGAACAAAGAGGCGGCCTACGCGGCGCTGTCGCTCACCCGCCGGGTGCCGACGCTGGCGATCGGCGAGTTTCAGCTCTCGGAGTCTTCGGCGATCGCCGAATACCTGGAAGACATCCACCCGGCCCACGCCGTGTACCCGCGCGACGTGAAGCTGCGCGCCAAGGCGCGCGAGATCCAGGCCTGGCTGCGCTGCGATCTGTTGCCGATCCGCGCCGAGCGCTCGACCGAGGTGGTGTTCAACAACGGCAAGTTCCCGCCGCTGTCCGAAGCCGCGCAGGAGGCCGCGCGCAAGCTGATCGCCGCCGTGGAAAAGCTGCTGAGCCACGGGCAGGACAATCTGTTCAGGGAGTGGTGCATCGCCGACACCGATCTGGCGCTGATGCTCAACCGGCTGGTGATGCACGGCGACCCGGTGCCGGAGCGCGTGCGCCACTATGCGCACAAGCAGTGGCAGCGCCCGTCGGTGCAGGCCTGGCTGGCGTTGTCGGAAAAACGGCGCGCCTGAGAAAAAAATCGGCGGCCACGACGCCGCCGTTCTCAATGCCGAGAAACAACATCACTGCTTGAGGGAAGGCAAATCACCATCCAGAGGGCAGATAGCCTAACAATGAAGCGATGGCGTACACCGCGCTGGCCAGGTACAGCAGCACAATGCTGACCTGCAGCAGCGGGTGCGTGATCCAGTTGCACTGCCAGCGCGGGGTCTGGTCGCCCTGTTTGCGCGCGCCGCGCAGGATCAGCATCGGCATGATCGACAGGATCACCCCGCTGAACACCCCGGCGAAGTAGAGCGCGTTGACGAACGACACCAGCCCGCTGTAGGCCAGCACGAACGGCGGCACTACCACCAGCAGCAGCACGCCGAAGCGGCGCAGCGGCAGCTCGTCGTTGCCCAGCCTAAACTTGTCGAAAATATTGGTCAGGAAGCTGCCGCCCAATCCCCAGTACGAGGTCAGCATCGCGCACAGCGCGAAGATGTTGGCGGAGAAGAACGCCCACTGCCCCAGCGCCTGGCCCCAGGAAATGGTGGCCACGTCGGAGATGTCATCCAGCCCGCTGAGCGCGATCACCGACATTGGCACCGCCGCCAGCAAAATGAAGGTCACCACCATGCCGACGATGATCGCCTTCGGCAGTTGCTCCGGCTTGTCGGCAAAGCCGCGCGCCATCTCCGGCACGATGTACTGCGCCGAGAAGCAGAACACCACCACGTTGAACACCGGCACCATATAGCGCCAGTCGCCGTCAAGCAGGTTGCGCATCTGGGTGGTGTCTTTCAGCAGCGTCGCCGCCACCAGCGCAGTCAGCATCACCACCATGCCGATGCTGATAAACTTCTCGCCGCGGCCGATCGCTTTCAAACCGAGGTACAGCACGCCGGCGGCGGGCACGAAGAACAGCAGGCTGCCCAGCGCCGGCGAGATGCCGAACAGCGATTGCAGCAGCTTACCGCTGCCGGTCATGTAGGCGGTAAGCGCCCCAACGCTGTTGACGCACACCGAAGCGAACATCAGCCAGGCGCCCAGACCGCCGACGTAGCGCTTCGCCAGCCCGCTCAGCTGCAGATGTGCGCGGGTGCGCAGCGTGGATTCGGCGACGTACAGCATAGTGATGGTGGTCAGGCTCCCCACCAGCACCAGCCAGAACAGCAGCGGCAGGAAACCGGCCTTGCTGGAGGCGTAGGCGATGGAGAGCACCCCGGCGCCGATGTTGGTGCCGACGATCATCGCCACCCCTTCGAGGAAACTTAACGATTTGGCGGGTGCAGGTGCTCGCACCCCGGCGGCAAGCGCCGGAGAAACAGAGATATTATCAGACATGCATCATCCTTTATCGCCCGGCGACGCTGGCCGCCGGGATGGGTTAACGTCCTGACGCTCAACAGCTCACATCGATACACAGGTATTTCAGCTCCAGATATTCTTCTATCCCGTAGCGCGATCCTTCACGCCCGAGCCCTGACTGTTTCACGCCGCCGAACGGCGCCACTTCGTTGGAAATCAGCCCGGTGTTGATGCCGACCATGCCGTACTCCAGCGCTTCCGGCACGCGCCACTGTCGCGCGGCGTTCTGCGTGAACAGGTAGGTGGCCAGGCCGAATTCGGTGTCGTTGGCCATGGCGATGGCTTCCGCCTCGTCATGGAAGCGGAACAGCGGCGCCACCGGCCCGAAGGTCTCTTCTTTGGCGAAGCGCATCTTCTGCGTTACCCCGGTCACCACCGTCGGCTGGAAGAAAGTGCCGCCGAGCGCGTGCGGCTGGCCGCCGGTGGCGATCTGCGCCCCTTTGATCAGCGCGTCGTCGATATGGCTCTGCACCTTCGCTACCGCATCGCTGTCGATCAGCGGCCCCTGGGTGGTGCCTTCCTGGCTGCCGTCGCCGACTTTTAGCTGCTCGACCGCCGCCACCAGTTTTTCCGCCAGCCGCTCGTAGATGCCGTCCTGCACGTAAATGCGGTTGGCACAGACGCAGGTCTGGCCGCTGTTGCGGAACTTGGAGGCCATGATGCCCGCCACTGCCGCGTCCAGATTGGCGTCGTCGAACACGATGACCGGCGCGTTACCGCCCAGCTCCAGCGACAGTTTCTTGATGCTCGGCGCGCACTGCGCCATCAGGATGCGGCCGACCTCGGTCGAGCCGGTAAAGCTCAGCTTGCGCACCACCGGGCTGTCGCACAGCACCTTACCCACCTGCGCCGCTTCCCCGGTCACCACCTGCAAAACGCCGGCGGGAATGCCGGCGTCCTGCGCCAGCTTGGCCAGCGCCAACGCGGTCAACGGCGTTTGCTCAGCCGGTTTGACGATGATGGCGCAACCGGCCGCCAGCGCCGGCGCCACCTTGCGGGTGATCATCGCCGCCGGGAAATTCCACGGGGTGATGGCCGCACACACACCGATCGGCTGTTTCACCACCACCAGGCGCTGCGAAGCCTGCGGCGCCTGCAATACCGCGCCGTCCACCCGCTTGGCCTCTTCGGCGAACCAGGTGATGAACGACGCGGCGTACGCCACTTCGCCGCGCGCTTCCGCCAGCGATTTGCCCTGCTCGGCGGTCATCAGCTGCGCCAGATCTTCCTGTGCGGCCAGCACCTTGTCGGCCCAGGCCAGCAGCAGCGCGGAACGCTGCTTGGCGGTCAGCTGTTTCCACTCGTTTTGCGCTCGCTGCGCCGCCGCGATCGCCTGCTGGGTTTCCTCTTCGCTGACCAGCGGAATGCTGGCCAGTTCGGCGCCGGTGGCCGGGTTGATCACCGCTTCGCGCTTGCCGCTCAGGGCATCGCACCATTCGCCGTTGATCAGACACTGGCTGCGCAGCAGTTCGGGATTGTTCAATTTCATGCCGTTCGCTCCTTAGTGGGCCAGCGCGCGAGACAGGATGCCCATCGCCTTGGTGAACTGATCGTCCGGGATGGTCAGCGGGTACAGGAAGCGAATCACGTTGCCGTTCACGCCGCAGCTCAGCAGCAGCAGCCCTTCTTCCATCGCCTTCTGCTGCACCTGACGGGTGATATCGGCAGATGGTTTGCCGGTGGCCGGATCGTTGAACTCCACCGCCACCATCGAGCCTTGCGCGCGCACATCGGCGATCGCCGGGCTGGTTTTGCGCGCCTGCTGCAACACTTCCACCAGGTGCTGCCCCAAACGCTGGGCGCGCTGGCACAGCTGCTCTTCGTCGATCACGTCCAGTACCGCATGCGCCGCGGCCACCGCCAGCGGGTTACCGGCATAGGTACCGCCCAGCCCGCCCGGCGCCGGCGCGTCCATCACCTCGGCGCGGCCCGCCACCGCCGACAGCGGCATGCCGCCCGCCAGGCTTTTCGCCATGGTGATCAGATCCGGTTTAACGCTGTAGTGCTCCATGGCGAACAGCTTGCCGGTACGGGCGAAGCCGGTCTGCACTTCGTCGGCGATCAGCAGGATGCCATGCTGGTCGCACAGCGCGCGCAGCGCCTGCATGAACTCGGCCGGCGCCACGTTGAAGCCGCCTTCGCCCTGCACCGGCTCCAGCACGATCGCCGCCACCTGCTTGGGATCGATATCCGCTTTAAACAGGCGATCCAGGCTGTTCATCGCGTCTTCGGTAGTCACGCCGTACAGCGCATTCGGGTACTGGCCGTGGAACACCGAGCCGGGGAATGGGCCAAAGCCCAGTTTGTAAGGCGCCACTTTGCCGGTCAGCGCCATGGTCATATAGGTGCGGCCGTGGAAACCGCCGCCGAAGGTGATCAATCCTGGACGGCCGGTGTAAGCGCGGGCGATCTTCACCGCGTTTTCCACCGCTTCCGCGCCGGTGGTGAAGAAGGCGGTTTTACACGGGCCGGCGATCGGCGCGCGCTGGTTGATGCGCTCCGCCAACGAAACATAGCTTTCGTAAGGAACGATCTGATAGGCGGTGTGGGTGAAGGCCTGCAGCTGCTTTTCAATCGCGGCGATCACCTTCGGGTGGCGGTGGCCGGTGTTCAGCACGGCGATCCCCGAGGCGAAATCGATCACTTCTTTGCCTTCCACATCCCACAGCGTGGCGTTCTCTGCGCGCTCGGCGTAAAAACCACACATCACGCCCACTCCGCGCGGGGTGGCGTCCTGACGGCGTTGGTTCAATTCTGCGTTTTTCATGCTGTTCTCTCCGGTCGGTGCCAGTTACACGTTTCGTTCACATTCGTGAAACAATGCCGTTTATTTACACAGGATGTGGCCCTATAATCGAGTGCCAGTTACGAATAATTGAGGGATCCAATTGCGCTCATTGAGTGGTGATCTGTTGCTGCAGCGCCTCGGCGAGCAGCCCGATGACAAGCTGCACAAGCGGCTTTACAACGCGATCCGCACCAGCATTCTCGACGGCAGCCTGCCGCCCTCCAGCCGCCTGCCCGCCTCGCGCGATCTGGCGCAGGAACTCAGCCTGTCCCGCAACACCGTGTTAACCGTTTATGAACAACTATTGGCGGAAGGTTACGTGTTGGCGCGCGCCGGCAGCGGCACCTTCGTCGCCGACACGGTGCCGGACAGCTGCCTCTCCACCGGCAGCGCCCCGGCGGACGGCAGCGGGCAACCGCGCCGCGTCGAACTGTCGGAACGCGGCGCCACGCTGCTGCACCACGCCAGTGCCAGCCCCAAACAGTGGGGGGCATTCATTCCCGGCGTGCCCGACGTCAACGCCTTCCCCCATCAGCTGTTCAGCAAGATCCAGGCGCGCCTCAGCCGCCGCCCGGCGCCGCAGCGGCTGACCTACAGCAATCAGGGCGGTAGCCCGGAGCTGCAGCATGCGCTGGTGGAGTATTTACGGGTGGCGCGCTCGGTGCGCTGTTCGCCGGAACAGATCCTGATCACCGAGGGCATCCATCAGGCGATCGATCTGGTGACGCGCATGCTATGCAATCCGGGGGATGACGCCTGGATCGAAGAGCCGGGCTATTGGGGGATCCGCAATATCTTGCGCATCAATGCGCTGAACATCTGCCCGCTGGCGGTGGACGAAGCCGGGCTGGTGCCGCCGGAGCAGCCGACCAACCCACCGCGGCTGATCTTCGTGACCCCGTCGCACCAGTATCCGCTCGGCTCGGTGATGAGCCTGGCGCGCCGCCAACGGCTGCTGGCGCTGGCGCGCAACGCCGGCGGCTGGATCGTCGAGGACGACTACGACAGCGAATTCCGCTTTTCCGGCCAACCGATCCCGGCGCTGCAAGGGCTGGAGGCCGACGCGCCGGTGATTTACATCGGCACCTTCAGCAAAACGCTCTACCCGGCGCTGCGCCTCGGCTATGTGGTGTTACCGCCGCCGCTGGTGCAGGCGCTGAAAACCGCCCACGCCGAGCTGTACCGAGGTGGGCACCTCCTGATCCAGAGCGCGCTGGCTGAATTTATTCAGGCAGGGCACTACACCGCGCATATCCGCCGCATGCGGTTGCTGTACGCCCGGCGGCGCGCCTTCCTGACCGGATTGATCGAACAGCACATCGGCAAACAGGCGCTCAGCGAATTCAACAGCAACGCCGGATTGCACCTGATCCTCAACCTGCCGGACGAGGCCGACGACGTGGCGATCGCCGCCGCCGCCGGCGCGCAGGGGGTGCTGGTGCGGCCGCTGTCGCGCTACTACATGCTGCCCAACCGCCGGCGCGGCCTGCTGATGGGGTTTGCCTGCGTGCCGGAAGAGCAGATGGCCGCGGCCTTCACCCAACTGTTGGCCTGCATTAACGCGCCCGAGATGAAAAAGGCGGCCCCCTAGGGCCGCCTTTGCGCGTTACCAGGCCTGAAGCCGCCAGCCGTCCGCCTGCCGGTTCAGGCGGTGCGTCGGCCGCAGCGCCTGCAGGAAGTCTTCGTCGTGCGATACCACCAGCATCGCGCCGGGGAAATCCGCCAGGGCAGTTTCGATCGCCAGCGACGACGCCAGATCCAGGTGGTTGGTCGGTTCGTCCAGCAACAGCAGCTGTGCCGGTTGTCGCCGCCACAGCGCGCAGGCCAGCGCCGCCTTGAGCCGTTCGCCGCCGCTCAGCGAGCCCAGCGGCAGCGCGATGCGATCCGCACCAAGCTGCAGCTGCGCCAGCCGAGTGCGCAACGCGCCTTCCGCCAGCGGCGAATCCTGCAGCCCCAGATGGTCCATCACCGACAGACTCGGGTCGAACTGCGACAAGGTTTGATCGAGGTAGGCCGTCGACAGCGGGCAATGACAATGGCCGGAAAGCGCCGTCAGCTGACCGAGAACGGTTTTCAGCAAGGTGGATTTGCCGCAGCCGTTGGGGCCGGTCAACGCCACGCGCATCGGGCCGTCGATACGCAGATCCAGCGGCGGCGCGCTGACGAACGGCAGCTGCAGCTGCTCGAGCACCAGCACCTGCTTGTTCGCGCTCACCTCGCTGCCCGGCAGCGCCAGCAACACCGGTTGCTCGTCCTCCACCCGCTGATAGGCCTCGCGCACCGCCGCATCGAGGCTGTCGCGCTGGTCCTGATGCTGTTTGCGCAGCGTGCCGAGGCTCTCCTTCGCCGCCGATTTGTAGGCCACCCGTTCGAAGGAGGCGATATTCAGCGTATCGACGACGCGCAGCGTTTGCGCCGAGCGCCGCTGGCTCATGTCGTGCTCTTTCTGCTGACGGGCGCGGGTGCGGCGGCGCTCCTCGCGCGCATGCTCCAGATCGGCGCGCGCCGCCTGCTGCTCCATGTCGCGCTGGCGCCGGTAGTCGTCGTAGTTGCCGCCGTAGCTGCGCAGCGCGCCGGGCGTCAGTTCGACGATGCGTTCCATACGCGCCAGCAGCTGCCGATCATGGCTGGCGATCAGCAGCCCGCCGCGCCACTGATCCAGCTGCTGATACAGCCAGGCGCGCCCGGCGCTGTCGAGGTGGTTGGTCGGTTCGTCCAACAGCAGATAATCCGCCTCCCCCAGAAAAGCGCCACACAGCGCCGCGCGCATCCGTTCGCCGCCGCTCAGTGAGCTTGCGGGTCGCAGAGGATCGAAGGCCGGCAGCCCGGCGGCGGCGAAGGCGCTTTGCAGGCGATCGTTGAGATCCCAGCGTCCTTCCAGACGATCGATGTCGTCCGCCAACGGCCGCCCTTGCTCGATGCGCGCCAGCGCGGCGAAGACCTCGCCGTAGCCCAGCAGCTGCGCCAGCGTGGTGTTCGCCGCGATCTCCGGCTGCTGCGCAACGTAAGCCAATGCGGCATGGGATTCGACGTGCCCGTTGCCCGGCCGATCCCGCCCGACGATCAGGCGCAGCAGCTGGGTTTTGCCGGCGCCGTTGCGCCCCACCAGGCCGCAGCGCGACCGATCGAAAGCGAGATCCAGCGGGCCGAACAGCGTTTCGCCGTCAGCAAATTGGCAGGTCAGTTGATGTAAAACGAAATAAGGGGACTGCGCAAAATGAGCCATAAGCACTCCTGAATGAGATCAAAACATCCCCACAGGGCGCGGGAGCGCACAGCGTGGGACCCGATATCAGCAGGTGTGGTTGTTCATTTTCGGTTATGGCTCCGCAGAGAGAAGGAATTTACAACGCGCAAAGGTTAACCGATCTTTTGTTCGTTATGCAAACGGTGCCTGAGATTCATGACGTCTATCACATTCGGCACAACGCAGATTCCCAAGCGGCGCGACAACGGCTAGATTTATCTCATCCGACCACTTATGTTCACATAATTATAACAACGGGCCCCGATTTCACCCGATGGAGAGTGCAATGAGCAATTACCCTCACCTGCTGGCGCCGCTGGATCTCGGCTTCACCACCCTGAAAAACCGGGTGCTGATGGGATCGATGCATACCGGCCTGGAAGAGCTGCCTGACGGCCCGCAGCGCCTGGCCGCGTTCTATGCCGAGCGCGCCGCCGCCGGCGTGGCCCTGATCGTCACCGGCGGCATCGCGCCCAACGACAAAGGCGTGGTGTATCGCGGCGGTTCCACCCTCAACAACGAGGCGCAGCTGCCTCACCATCGGCCGGTCACCGAGGCCGTTCATCGCGCGGGCGGCAAGATAGCGCTGCAGATCCTGCATGCCGGCCGCTACAGCTATCAGCCGCACCCGGTGGGCCCTTCCGCGCTGCAGGCGCCGATCAATCCCTTCGCGCCAAGCGCGCTGAGTGAAGCGGAGATCGAGCAGACCATCGCCGACTTCGCCCGCTGCGCGGCGCTGGCGCAACAGGCCGGCTACGACGGCGTTGAGGTGATGGGTTCCGAAGGCTACCTGATCAACCAATTTTTGGCGGCGCGCACCAACCAGCGCGACGATCGCTGGGGCGGCAGCTTCACCAACCGCATGCGCTTCGCCGTCGAGATCGTGCGGGCGGTGCGCCAGGCGGTGGGCGCGGAATTCATTCTGATCTACCGGCTGTCGATGCTCGATCTGGTGGAAGACGGCTCCAGCTGGCAGGAGATTGAACAGCTGGCGCTGGCGGTCGAACAGGCGGGCGCCACGATCATCAATACCGGCATCGGCTGGCACGAGGCGCGCATCCCGACCATCGCCACCATGGTGCCGCGCGCCGGGTTCAGCTGGGTGACCCGCAAGCTGATGGGCAAGGTGGGTATTCCGCTGATCACCACTAACCGCATCAACGATCCGGCGGTGGCCGAGCAGGTGCTGGCGGACGGCTGCGCCGACATGGTGTCGATGGCGCGCCCGTTCCTCGCCGACGCCGCCTTTGTGCAGAAAGCCGCCGAGGGACGCGCCGACGAGATCAATACCTGCATCGGTTGCAACCAGGCCTGTCTCGACCAGATTTTTGAAGGCAAGCTGACGTCTTGCCTGGTCAACCCGCGCGCCTGCCGCGAAACCGAAATGCCGTTGACGATGGCGGAGAAACCGAAAAAGCTGGCGGTGATCGGCGCCGGCCCCGCCGGGCTGGCCTTCGCCACCACTGCCGCCAGCCGCGGCCATCAGGTGACGCTGTTCGACGCGGCCGATCAGATCGGCGGCCAGTTCAACATCGCCAAGCAGATCCCCGGCAAGGAAGAATTCCATGAAACCCTGCGTTACTTCCGCCGCCAGCTGGCGCTGCGCGAAGTGACGGTCAGGCTGGGCGTCAAGGTCGAGGCGGCGGATTTAAGCGAATTCGACGAAGTGATCCTCGCCTGCGGCATCTTGCCGCGCACCCCGGACATCCCCGGCATCGGCCACGCCAAGGTGCTGAGCTATCTGGACGTGCTGCGCGATAAAAAACCGGTCGGCCAGCGGGTGGCGATCGTCGGCGCCGGCGGCATCGGCTTCGACACCGCCGAGTACCTCAGCCAGCACGGCGTGTCCAGCAGCCAGGATCAGGCGGAATTCAACCGCGAATGGGGCATTGACGGCCGCCTTGAGCAGCGCGGCGGGCTGGCGGCGCAAGGCCCCCAGGCGCCACGCGCCGCGCGACAAATCTATCTGCTGCAGCGCAAAACCAGCAAAGTGGGCGAAGGCCTGGGGAAAACCACCGGTTGGATCCACCGCGCCAGCCTGGCGATGCGCGGCGTGAAGATGCTCAACAGCGTCAGCTATCGGCTGATCGACGACGAAGGGCTGCACATCACCCGCGCCGAGCAGGACAGCTGCCTGCCGGTAGACACGGTGGTCATCTGCGCCGGGCAGGAACCGCGCCGCGAGCTGCAGCAACCGCTGCTGGCGATGGGGAAAACCGTGCATCTGATCGGCGGCGCCGACGTGGCCGCCGAGCTGGACGCCCGCCGCGCGATCGATCAGGGTACGCGGCTGGCGATGGCGCTGTAAAAAAGGGGCGCACAGCGCCCCTGATATTGATGACAAACCTCATCCCCATGCCGGGTGGCAGAGAGCAGCGAATAGAAAACAAGGAAAATCAATTTATTGATTTTCGGCTGATAACCACAAAAGGGGGAAAAACCACGCTTTTTCCCCCTTTTGTCAACAGCCTGAGGGGCGCACAGCGCCCCTTGGTCATCACGCTCAGCGACGCGCGCCGGATTTCACCGCTCTCAAGATCACGAACTTCTTGTTCGAGGCTACCAGCGTGCAGTTGCCGAACAGACGCTTGAGCTTCTGATGATAGTCGAGGTGGCGGTTGCCGACGATGCGTAACTCGCCGCCTACCTGCAGGCAGCGCTTGGCGTCGCAGAACATCTGCCAGGCGGTATGATCGGTAATGGCATGCTGCTGGTGGAACGGCGGGTTACACAGCACCGCCTGCACGCTTTCGCGCTCGATGCCCGCCAGCGCGTTGTTTACCTCAAACTGGCAACGATCCAGCTCTTGCGGCAGGTTGTGCTCCACGTTCAGCTCGCTGGAGGCCACCGCCATGTAAGATTCATCGACGAAGGTCACCTGCGCTTCCGGGTTTTGCGCCAGCGCCGTCAGGCCAATCACGCCGTTGCCGCAGCCCAGATCGACGATATGGCCGTTCAGGCCACGCGGCAGATGTTCCATAAACAGGCGCGCGCCGATATCCAGGCTGCCGCGCGAGAAGACGTTGGCGTGGTTATGGATAAGCCAATCGGTGCCGTCCAGCGTCCAGTCGGTGGTTTCCGCCGCCGCCGGTGGGACGATATCCGCCGCCTGGCAGAAGATCAGGCGCGCTTTCTTCCACGCCAGGCTGGTGCGCGTCGGGCCCAGCACCTTTTCAAACAGCTGCATCGTCGAGGTATGCACGTCGCGCGCCTTGGCGCCGGCGACGATCAGCGTGTCTTCGGTCACGACGTGGCGCAGCGCGCGCAGCTGCTGTTCCAGCAGCGCCAGCGCTTTCGGCACGCGAATCAGCACCACCGCCGGCGCCGCCGGCAGCTCGGCCAGGCTGTCCAACAGCGTGACCTGCTCGGGATCCAGACCGTTGAGCTTCAGGTTGTGGCGCGTCGCCAGCTGGCTCATGTACGAGTCGCTGACGCTGTAAGGACGATGCGCGTGCAGCGCACAGGCCAGGGTGCCGAAGTTATCGTTGAAAATCAGCACCGGACGGCCGCCGATATCTACGTTTTCAAGCTGTTGCAGCAGATATTCGTCCGCTGCTTCCCACGCCTGCAGTTGGGTGGATTCTTCCTGTTGGGGATAACGCTCCAGCTCAAGTTGCTGTGTTCCCAGATCGAGTTGGCTCATTGCCCCTCCTGACTGATAAAATTTGGGCTGTTTATCCCCTAAAAACGCCCGTCAGTAAAATGTTTTTTCGGATAAATTGCGTATTGCGCCGCGTATCTGAAAACCCGCTCCCCTTTTCTCCTTTAACAACATTAACCTTTCCCTCCCAAGCACCCATGTCGACGTTTTTTTAACCTGACGGGGTGTAACTTTAAATGTTACACTGTCAGTCCCTATGGAAGGGGGAAAGTATGATTAAATCTTTCCGCGATCGCTATCTGGAGCAGTTCTATCTAGGAGGCAGACGCAGCCGTCTGATCCCCGGCGCGCTCGAGCGGCAGTTGGCCAGAAAGCTCGATATGTTGGCCGCCGCGCAGCAAGAGCGTGATTTGCATCACCCCACGGGTAACTATTACAAGCGGCTGTCCGGGCCGTTTCAGGGATGGTCAAGTCTGCGCGTCAATATGCACTGGCGGCTGATGTTCCAGTGGCGGTATGACGCCGCTGAAAAAATTTACCTCGATCCTCACCAAGATACCTGAACGAGGGGGAACCTAATGTTGGAAACCACGACTCGCGAACCCACCACGGTGGGGGAAGTGCTGCAGGAAGAGTATTTAACGCCGTTGGGCATCGGTCAGGAGGAATTGGCAAAGGTTTTGGGCGTCACCCGCGCCACCGTCAACCGCCTATGCAACGGGCATCGGCGCATGAGCGTTACCGAGGCCAACCTGTTTGCCGATCTGTTCGAAACGACCACCGACTTTTGGCTGAACCTGCAGGCGGCGCACGATCGCTGGGAGGCCAGACAGGCCAATGCACAGCGCGTGCGGCTGCGGCCAATCAAAGAAATACTGGGGCGCAATATCACTCATGCATGACATCGAACTCGCCTACCTGCAAGGCTACCCAACGCATCTGCAAAGCCAGGTGCAGCAACTGATCCATCAGAATCGGCTGGGAGACGTGCTGCTGCAGCGCTATCCGCAGGTGCACGACTGTACTACCGACAAGTCGCTGTATCAGTTTACCGTCGATCTGAAAAACCAGTATCTGCGCAACGCCCAGCCGCTGAGCAAGGTGGCCTACGACAGCAAGATCCACGTCATGAAGCATGCGCTTGGCCTGCATACCGCCATCTCGCGCGTGCAGGGCGGCAAGCTGAAGGCCAAGGCGGAAATCCGCGTGGCGACGGTGTTCAAGGTGGCGCCCGAACCCTTCCTGCGCATGATCGTGGTGCATGAGCTGGCGCACCTGAAAGAGAAAGATCACAACAAGGCGTTCTACAGCCTGTGCTGCCATATGGAGCCGGATTACCACCAGCTGGAGTTCGATACCCGGCTGTATCTGACGCACCTTTCGCTGTTCGGCGAGCTGTATGCATAGCGAGTGAGGGCGTGATAATCTGCGGTTTTAGGCCTGGACCGGAGCTCGCCATGATTCGCTTTGCCGTCGTCGGCACCAACTGGATTACGGAACGTTTTATCGATGCCGCCCATGAAAGCGGCAAACTCAAGCTGAGCGCCGTGTATTCACGCTCGCTGGACCAGGCGCAGGCATTTGGCGCCAACTATCAGGTCACGCAGTTTTTCGACTCGCTCGAGGCGATGGCACAGTCTGACGCCATAGACGCGGTGTATATCGCCAGCCCCAATTCCCTGCACTGCCCGCAATCGCTGCTGTTCCTGCGCCATAAAAAACACGTGATCTGCGAAAAGCCGCTGGCCTCCAACCAGCGCGAAGCGGAACAGCTGGTAGCCTGCGCGCGGGAAAATCAGGTGGTGCTGTTCGAAGCGTTCAAAAGCGCCTACTTGCCGAATTTCCTGGCGCTGCAGCAGGCATTGCCGAAAGTCGGTCGGCTGCGCAAAGCCTTTATCAACTACTGCCAATACTCTTCGCGCTACCCGCGCTATCTCGCCGGCGAGAACCCCAACACCTTTAACCCCCAGTTCTCCAACGGCTCGATCATGGACATCGGCTACTACTGCCTGGCTAGCGCGGTAGCGCTGTTCGGCGCGCCGCAGTCGGTGCTGGCCAGCGCCACGCTGCTGGATACCGGCGTGGATGCCCACGGCACCGTCTGTCTGAACTACGGCGATTTCGACGTCACGCTTTCCCATTCCAAGGTCAGTGACTCGGCGATCCCCAGCGAGATCCAGGGGGAAGAAGGCACGCTGATTATCGACAAGATTTCCGAGTGTCAGGGCGTGGCGCTGACGCCGCGCGGCGGCAACCGCCAGGATCTGAGCCAGACACAGCACATCAATACCATGCTGTATGAAGCGCTGGCCTTCGCCGAGCTGATTGAGAAGCATCAGGTGGAACACCCGGGGCTGGAGAATTCGCTGATCGTCGCCCGCCTGCTGACCGACATCCGCCGCCAGACCGGCGTCGTCTTCCCCGCCGACGGAGAATGAGATGAAACCGCTGCTCGTGATGCAAACCGGCGACGCGCCGCAGGCCATTCGCCAGGAACTGGCCAACTTTGAAGGTATGTTCCTGCAACAGGGCAACATCGACGCCGAACGCGCGCACATCGTGCATCTTCCCGCCGGCGAACGGCCGTTGCCGCCGGCCGCCTATTGCGGCGTAGTCATCACCGGATCGCCGGCGATGGTGACCGAACAGCTGCCGTGGAGCGAGGAAGCCGCCGAATGGCTGCGTCAGGCGATGGCGATCAAACTGCCGCTGTTCGGCGTCTGCTACGGCCACCAGCTGCTGGCCTACGCGCTCGGCGGCGAAGTGGGCTACCACCCGCAGGGCATGGAGGTGGGTACGCTGGAGATCGAACTGCTGCCCGCCGCGGCCGAAGACCGGCGGCTCACCCTGCTGCCGCCGCGTTTCAAGGCCAACCTTATCCATTCGCAGAGCGTGCTGACGCCGCCCGCCGGCGCGCAGACGCTGGCGCGTTCGCAGCAGGACGCGCACCAGATCCTGCGCTATGGCGATCACGCCCTGACCACCCAGTTCCATCCGGAATTCAACGGCGCGGTGATGAGCCAGTATCTGCAGTGGCTCGGCGAACTGCATCCCGAGCAACAAGCCCGCTATCAACAGCAACAACAACAGGTTAGCGACACGCCGTTCAGCCGCCTGCTGCTGCAGGGATTCGTCGTCAGCCTCGGCGCGCAAAAAGCGATGGCCGGCTAACGCGATTCACGTTGACCGCCGACACATTTTGCATTACTTTCTGCTCTGCAAAGGGGAGTAACTTCATTGCCGGTCAATCGTCATTACGATGCGCAAGCATCCGGTTACCGGGCAACCTGATGTCAAAGGTGTAACCACCTTCATCAACGTTGTAAGTGAGACCTTGCCGGAAGGCGAGGTTTGCTTGCAGCGTTCACAGAGCGGCTGGCGTCTTCCGACGTTGGCCGTTTTTGTTTTTGAAGGATACCTCTGATGATGAATTCCGTTGGCACACCGTGGTTATGGGGCAGCTTCGCCGCCGTCATAGTCGTGATGCTCGCAATCGACCTCCTGTTGCAGGGCCGTAAAGGCGCGCACACCATGACCCTGAAGCAGGCCGCCAGCTGGTCGCTGGTGTGGGTCAGCCTCTCCCTGCTGTTCAATTTCGGTTTCTGGTACTACCTGAATGAAACCGCCGGGCGCGCCGTCGCCGATACCCAGGCGCTGGCCTTCCTGACCGGCTACCTGATCGAAAAAGCGTTGGCGGTGGATAACGTGTTCGTCTGGCTGATGCTGTTCAGCTACTTCGCCGTGCCGGCCAACCTGCAGCGGCGGGTGCTGATCTACGGCGTGCTGGGCGCGATCGTCCTGCGTACCATCATGATCTTCGCCGGCAGCTGGCTGGTCAGCCAGTTCCAGTGGTTGCTGTATCTGTTCGGCGCCTTCCTGCTGTTCACCGGTATCAAGATGGCGCTGGCGAAGGAAGATGACTCGGCGATCGGCGACAAGCCGCTGGTGAAATGGCTGCGCAGCCACCTGCGCATGACCGACAGCCTGGAAGGCGAGCGCTTTTTCGTGCGCCGCAACGGCATCCTGTTCGCCACCCCGCTGGTGCTGGTG
Source organism: Serratia sp. A07 (assembly GCF_058725505.1). NCBI lineage: Bacteria > Pseudomonadati > Pseudomonadota > Gammaproteobacteria > Enterobacterales > Yersiniaceae > Serratia > Serratia sp. A07. Next base: position 112,273 of record NZ_JBZXDO010000005.1, on the reverse strand, counting down.
CTGATCCTGGTCGAACTGAGCGACGTGATCTTCGCGGTGGACAGCATCCCGGCGATCTTCGCCGTGACCACCGATCCGTTCATCGTCCTGACCTCCAACCTGTTTGCCATCATGGGTCTGCGCGCCATGTACTTCCTGCTGGCAAACGTAGCGGAGCGTTTCTCGATGCTGAAATATGGCCTGTCGGTGATCCTGGTGTTTATCGGCATCAAGATGCTGATTATCGACTTCTTCCACATCCCGATCGGCGTGTCGCTCGGCGTGGTGGCAGGCATCCTGACGCTTACCTTGCTGATCAACGCCTGGGTCAATCGCCGCAACGATCGCCTGGCGAAGAAATAACCACAATCTGTTATCCGGGGCGCTAGTCGCCCCGCGATTGTTTGGCAATTCCCTCAAAACGCCAAACGTTATTGCGATCACACAAATGTAACCAGTATGTTATCAAGTGTTGATCCGCGCTCAGAATTTCATCCCCGCCTCTTTCCAACATCATTCGATTGCTGAATACTGATTCGGCAAACACACTTAGTTACAGAATCATATAAAGCTACCCGGCGTCGTTCCCGCCGCGGCGGCCAGATAACATCAGGAAGAAAGCACTATGCAAAAACTACTACAAAGGATTACTCAGGGCAGCTTGGTCAAACAAATCATGGTCGGCCTGGTGGCCGGCATTCTGGTGGCGCTGGTTTCGCCGGCAGCCGCTGCGGCCGTCGGCCTGCTCGGTACCCTGTTCGTCGGCGCGCTGAAAGCGGTGGCGCCGGTGCTGGTGCTGATTCTGGTGATGGCCTCGATCGCCAACCATAAACAGGGGCAGAAGACCAACATTCGCCCGATCCTGTTCCTCTACCTGCTGGGCACCTTTGCCGCCGCGCTGGTGGCGGTCGTCGTCAGCTTTATCTTCCCTTCTACGCTGGCGCTGACCACCGGCGCGACGGACATTACCCCGCCGGGCGGCATCGTGGACGTGATGAAAGGCCTGTTGATGAGCGTGGTGGCCAACCCGTTCCATGCGCTGATTAACGCCAACTACATCGGTATTCTGGCGTGGGCCGTCGGGCTGGGGCTGGCGCTGCGCCACGCTTCCGAAACCACTAAAGGGCTGATCAACGACATGTCCCATGCGGTTACGCTGGTGGTGCGCGCGGTGATCCGCTGTGCGCCGCTCGGCATCTTCGGCCTGGTGGCTTCCACGCTGGCGGAAACCGGCTTCGGCGTGCTGTGGGGCTACGCCCAGTTGCTGATGGTGCTGCTCGGCTGCATGCTGCTGGTGGCGCTGGTGCTCAACCCGCAGATCGTTTACTGGAAAATCCGCCGCAACCCGTATCCGTTGGTGTTCGCCTGCCTGCGCGAGAGCGGCGTGACCGCCTTCTTCACCCGCAGCTCCGCCGCCAACATCCCGGTGAACATGGAGCTGTGCAAGAAGCTGAATCTGAATGAGGACACCTACTCGGTTTCCATCCCGCTGGGCGCCACCATCAACATGGCCGGCGCGGCGATCACCATCACCGTGCTGACGCTGGCGGCGGTGAACACGCTGGGCATCGCGGTGGACGTCCCGACCGCTCTGCTGCTGAGCGTGGTGGCCGCCCTGTGCGCCTGCGGGGCCTCCGGCGTGGCCGGCGGCTCGCTGCTGCTGATCCCGTTGGCGTGCAACATGTTCGGCATTCCGAACGACGTGGCGATGCAGGTGGTGGCGGTCGGCTTTATTATCGGCGTGCTGCAGGATTCGGCGGAAACTGCCCTCAACTCCTCCACCGACGTGCTGTTCACCGCCGCGGCCTGCCAGGCGGAAGATCAACGGCTGGCAAACGAAGACCCGCTGAAGGTGCGTTAAGCGCAAGTTGCTTCATAAAAAGGCGCTCCCTCGAGCGCCTTTTTTGTCAGCGTTAGAGCGTCACCCCGCTTTTAAAGATCGCCAGCTCGCGGAAATCGTTGGCTTCATTGCGCGCCGGGCGGCCGTTGGCGATCTCGACGATCAGATCGACGAAGCGGCCGAGCAACGTCTCCATCGCCACGCCGTGGATCAGGCCGCCGGCGTCGAAATCGATCCAGTGCGGTTTCTTTGCCGCCAGCTCGCTGTTGGTGGCCAGCTTCACCGTCGGCACAAAGCCGCCGTACGGCGTGCCGCGCCCGGTGCTGAACAGCACCATATGGCAGCCGGCACCGGCCAGCGCGCTGGTCGCCACCGCATCGTTGCCCGGCGCGCTGAGCAGATTCAGCCCCGGCACGCGCAGCCGCTCACCGTACTTCAGCACGTCCACCACCTGGCTCAGGCCCGCTTTTTGGGTGCAGCCGAGCGATTTTTCTTCCAGCGTGGTAATACCGCCAGCCTTGTTGCCCGGCGATGGGTTCTCGTAAATCGGCTGTTGATGGGCGATAAAATAGCGTTTGAAATCGTTGATCATGTCGACGGTTTTGTCGAAGGTCTCCCCGTCGCGGCAGCGGCTCATCAGAATGCGCTCGGCGCCGAACATCTCCGGCACTTCGGTCAGCACCGTGGTGCCGCCGTTGGCGATCACATAATCGGAAAAGCGCCCCAGCAACGGGTTGGCGGTGATGCCCGACAATCCGTCCGAACCGCCGCACTCCAGGCCGAACTTCAGCTCGCTCAGGCGGCCCGGCTCGCGGCGATCGTGGCGCATCTCCCTGTACAGCTCGTGCAACAGCGCCAGCCCGGCCTCCACCTCGTCGTCCTGCTGTTGGCACACCATAAAGCGCAGCCGCCGCTCGTCCGCCATCCCCAGCGTGGCGCGAAAGGCATCCACCTGATTGTTCTCGCACCCCAGCCCGATCACCAGCACCGCGCCGGCGTTGGGATGGCGCGCCATGTTCTGCAGCATGATTCGGGTGTTGGCATGATCCTGCCCCAGCTGCGAGCAGCCGAACGGATGGCTGAACAGATGCACGCCGTCGATCCCCTCCGCCTGCGTTTGCTGCAAAAAGCGCTGCTGGATCTGGCGGGCGATGCCGTTGACGCAGCCGACGGTCGGCACGATCCACAGTTCGTTGCGGATCCCCACGTCGCCGCCGGCCCGGCGGTACAGCTGCACCTCGCGATCCGCCGCCTGCGGCGGCAACGCCGGGAACTGCGGCTGGTAACGGTAGCTGTCCAGATCGCTCAGGTTGGTTTTGGCGTTTTGCGAATGAATATGCTCCCCAGGGCCGATGGCCACGAGCGCGTGGCCGATCGGCTGGCCATATTTGATGATGTCCTCGCCCTCGGCGATCGGGCCGAGCGCAATCTTGTGCCCGCGCGCCACCGGCTGCACCAGCGGAACGGCTACGCCTGCCAGCTCAACCGTGTCTCCGGCGGCCAGGTCGCGCAGCGCTACCGCCACGTTATCCTGCTCGTGAATCTTTATCGTACTTTGCATAAACCGGTCCCGGATAACGGCTACGCCAGGTCAATGGCGAAATAGTCTTTGGCGTTGTCGAAGCAGATGTTTTTCACCATCCCGCCCAGCAGCGCGATATCGGCCGGCGCTTCGCCGTCCGTCACCCAGCGGCCGATCATCTGGCAAAGGATGCGGCGGAAGTATTCATGGCGCGTATACGACAGGAAGCTGCGACTGTCGGTCAGCATGCCGACGAAGCGGCTCAGCAGCCCGAGTTGCGCCAGCTGCGTCATTTGGCGCTGCATGCCGTCCTTCTGATCGTTGAACCACCAGCCGGAGCCAAACTGCATCTTGCCCGGCGTGCCTTCCCCCTGGAAATTGCCGATCATGGTGCCGATCACTTCGTTATCGCGCGGGTTGAGGCAATAGAGAATGGTTTTCGGCAGGCCGCCCTGCCGCGCCTGGGCATCCAGCAGCCGCGACAGCGGCTCCGCCAGCGGCCGATCGTTGATCGAGTCGAAGCCGATATCCGGCCCGACGGCGGCCAACATGCGGCTGTTGTTATTGCGCAGCGCGCCGATGTGATATTGCTGCACCCAGCCGCGGCGCCGGTATTCGCCGGCCAGGAACAGCAGCACCGCGCTTTTGAACTGCGCGCTCTGTTCCGGCGTCGGTAGCTCGCCGTTCAGGCGACGCAGCAGGATCGCATCCAGCGTCGCTTCATCGGCCTCGCCGAACACCACCACGTCCAGCGCATGGTCGGCCACCTTGCAACCGTGGGCGGCGAAGTGATCCATACGCTTGTGCAGGGCGTCGCACAGCATGCTGAAACGGCCGATGGAGATGTCCGCCGCCGCCTCCAGCTGCCGCAGATAGTCATTGAAGCCGGGCGCATCGATGGCGAAGGCCTTGTCTGGCCGCCAGCTCGGCAACACCTTGATATCGAAGCTATGATCGTCGGCGATCGCCCGATGGTGGCGCAGATCGTCGATCGGATCGTCGGTGGTACCGACCATTTTCACGTTCATCTGCCGCATGATGCCGCGCGCGCGAAACTCATCCTGCGCCAGCAGCGCATTGCCGCGCTGCCAGATCTCATCCGCCGTGCTCGGCGACAGCAGCGTCCCGGTGATGCCGAACGGCCGGCGCAGCTCCAGGTGCGTCCAGTGATAGAGCGGGTTGCCAATGGTGTGCGGCACCGTGGCGGCCCAGGCGTCGAATTTCTCGCGATCGCCCGCATCGCCGGTGCACAGCCGCTCCGCCACGCCGTTGGTGCGCATCGCCCGCCATTTGTAGTGATCGCCCCGCAGCCAGATATCGTACAGGTTGCTGAAGCGGGTATTCTCCGCAATCTGCTGCGGCGGCAAATGGCAGTGGTAGTCGAAAATCGGCTGCTGCGCCGCGTAGTCATGGTACAAACGCCGGGCAAATTCGCTGTCCAGCAGGAAATCTTCGCTCAAAAACGTCGCCATCTCGGGCTCCTTACCTTACTTGCCGTGCGGCACAGGGATCGAATCACAAAAGTTATCACACCAATTTTAGCAAGCGTCCAGCAAATTTTTCCCGCCATCTGCCGTTTTGCTGTCCTCCAATCCCTTTTTCGCTCGTTTTTACGGCAAATGTGCGGCATAAACGCCCTATTTCACCGGCGACAGTATCGCTCAGGCGAATAATTCCTTTTGTGATATCACTCAACTTTTAAACCTGTATGACAGGTTATTGTCTCGCCAGCCGCATCGCCGGCCATACCTTCAAACGGGGAGACATTTCGGATGCGTAAAATTAAAGGGTTACGCTGGTACATGATCGGGCTGGTGACCGTCGGCACCGTGCTGGGTTACCTGACCCGCAACGCCATCGCCGTGGCGGCGCCGACGCTGGAAGATACGCTGCACATCACCACCCAGCAGTATTCCTATATCGTCGCCGCCTATTCCGCCTGCTACACCGTGATGCAGCCGGTGGCGGGCTATGTGTTGGACGTGCTCGGCACCAAGGTCGGTTACGCCATGTTCGCCATTCTTTGGGCGGTGTTCTGTATGGGCACCGCGCTGGCCAACAGCTGGGGCGGGCTGGCGTTGGCGCGCGGCGCGGTCGGCATGGCCGAGGCGGCGATGATCCCCGCCGGGCTGAAGGCCAGCAGCGAGTGGTTTCCGGCCAAAGAGCGTTCGATCGCCGTTGGCTATTTCAACGTCGGTTCGTCGATCGGCGGCATGATCGCCCCGCCGCTGGTGGTATGGGCCATCGTGGCGCACAGCTGGGAGATGGCGTTCATCATCACCGGCGTGCTGAGCCTGATCTGGGCCATCTGCTGGCTGCTGTTTTACAAGCACCCGAAAGATCAGAAGAAACTGAGCCAGGAAGAGCGTCGTTACATCCTCGAAGGCCAGGAAGCGCAGCACCAGACCTCAAACGCCAAAAAGATGTCCGCCTGGCAGATCGTGCGCAACCGCCAGTTCTGGGGCATCGCGCTGCCGCGCTTTCTGGCGGAACCGGCCTGGGGCACCTTCAACGCCTGGATCCCGCTGTTCATGTTCAAGGCCTACGGCTTTAATCTGAAAGAGATCGCCATGTTCGCCTGGATGCCGATGCTGTTCGCCGATCTCGGCTGCATCGTCGGCGGCTACCTGCCGCCGCTGTTCCAGAAGTATTTCAAGGTCAATCTGATCGTCTCGCGCAAGCTGGTGGTGACGATGGGGGCGGTGTTGATGATTGGCCCCGGCATGATCGGCCTGTTCACCAGCCCTTACGCGGCTATCGCGCTGCTGTGCGTCGGCGGTTTCGCCCATCAGGCGCTGTCCGGCGCGCTGATCACCCTCTCTTCCGACGTGTTTGGCCGCAATGAGGTGGCGACCGCCAACGGCCTGAACGGCATGGCGGCCTGGACCGCCAGCACGCTGTTCGCCCTGGTGGTCGGCGCCCTGGCGGACACCCTCGGTTTCAGCCCGCTGTTCGCCGCGCTGTCGGTCTTCGACATTCTCGGCGCCATCGTCATCTGGACGGTGCTGCAAAACCGCCCGGCCGCCGAACCGCAACCCGCCACGCTGCAGCCGGCCCCGGCGCGCAGCTGATCCCGCCGCCCGGCCACCGCGCCGGGCCTTTTGCTCCTCTGGCAGCGGTGCCGAATAAGTGGTATAACAAATCCGATGGCCACGCGCCCCCTCCCACCGCACCGTATAGAGCATTCACTATGGAATTCACCGAAACCAGACGCCTGTATCAGCAACTGGCCGCCGAGCTTAAGCAACGTATCGAAAGCGGCCGCTACCCGGTAGGCGACAAGCTGCCGGCCGAGCGATACATCGCCGAAGAGATGAATGTCAGCCGCACCGTGGTGCGCGAAGCGATCATCATGCTGGAAGTGGAAGGCTATGTGGACGTGCGCAAGGGATCCGGGATCCACGTGGTGTCCAACCAGCAAAAACACCTGGTGGTGCCGGGCGACAGCATCGAGTTCGCCACCGCCGGCCCGTTTGAGCTGCTGCAGGCGCGCCAGCTGATCGAAAGCAACATCGCCGAATTCGCCGCCACCCAGGTGACCAAACAAGATATCGTGCAGCTGATGGAGATCCAGGAGCACGCCCGCAAAGAGGATCGCTTCCGCGACTCGCAGTGGGATCTGAAGTTCCACGTGCAGGTGGCGCTGGCCACCCAGAACACCGCCATGGCCACCATCGTGGAAAAAATGTGGGTGCAGCGGGTCAACAACCCTTACTGGAAGAAACTGCACGAGCATATCGACGAACGTTCGATCGCCAGCTGGTGCGACGATCACGATCAGATCCTCAAGGCGCTGATGCGCAAAGATCCTTACGCCGCCAAACTGGCGATGTGGCAGCACCTGGAAAACACCAAGCAGATGCTGTTTAACGCCACCAGCGACGACTTCGAATACAACGCCGATCGCTACCTGTTCGCCGAGAATCCGGTGGTACATCTGGATGGCGTGAACCACGAGCCGAAATAGCCCCGGCGGTCAAAAACCGTCGGCTTATGTCAGGTAATGTAAAATCCGCTGAATCGATGCCGGAACCGCCGTTTGCCGTGTACTATTTCACCGTCGGCAACGTAGATTTCCCTGTTGCCAATCGTGCTATTTTGGTAGAGTTAGCCCACTTTTTTACCCATTGCTGCGGGGGCGGGACGCGAATAAATGCGCTGGTTGTTTGCCATGCTGATTGCTGTTTTCTGCTGGACCGGTTCGGTCTCCGGCCAACAGCTATGCGTGGCGTCACCCAAGCCAACCCCCAGCGCGCTGAGCAGCCTGCCGCTGCTGGCGGAGCCGGCGCTTTCCCCCTATGATCATGTGTATCGGGCGCCGGCCGAAGCGCGCCGCAAAGCCCCCGGCAAGTTGCCGCTGCTGCTGCCCAGAGCGCACTCTTTCCCCGGTTCGCTGCTCGCGTCCACCCTAACGGCACCGGTCTATACCCTGGCCGCAGAGCCGGGCTACCGAATTCGTTTCCCCCGCCAGGACACCCCGGCCCCCAACCGGCTTGCCCAGGTCGACTGGACGCTGGACGCCTCCAGGCAACAGAGCCGGCAGGCCGGCTGGAAAGAAAGCAACATGCAGTACCGTGGCACGCTGACTTACCACCTATGACCGGTGTCGCACCGCTTAGAAACCTTAAAGCAACGCCGTTTCATCGTTATCAGCATTCAGGATCGCCGCGCGCTTTCAGCCCACGCCCGCTCCGCCGCTGAGATAAAAATAAACAATGACGTTTTAGGAACACCGGATGGATATCATTAAAGAACTGATACATGCCTTGTGGCAGCAGGATTTTGAGACGCTGGCGAACCCTTCGTTGGTGTGGACCCTCTACATTCTGCTGTTCATGATCCTGTTTTTGGAAAACGGCCTGCTGCCGGCCGCTTTCCTGCCGGGCGACAGCCTGCTGATCCTGGTCGGCGTGCTGATCGCCAAAGGCACCATGGGCTTCCCGCTGACCATCGTCATCCTGACCGTCGCCGCCAGCCTGGGGTGCTGGGTCAGCTATATACAGGGCCGATGGCTCGGCAATACGCGAACGGTGCAAGGCTGGCTTTCGCACCTGCCGGCCCACTACCATCAGCGCGCTCACAACCTGTTCCACCGTCACGGGCTTTCCGCCCTGCTGGTCGGCCGCTTCCTGGCCTTCGTGCGCACCCTGCTGCCGACCATCGCCGGCCTGTCCGGCCTGAGCAACGCGCGCTTCCAGTTCTTCAACTGGATGAGCGGCCTGCTGTGGGTCTTGATCCTGACGACGCTGGGTTTCGCGCTGGGGAAAACCCCGGTGTTCCGCAAGTATGAAGATCAGCTGATGTTCTGCCTGATGATGTTGCCGCTGGTGTTGCTGGTGGTCGGGCTGGTCGGCTCGCTGATCGTGCTGTGGCGCAAAAAACGCGCCGGCAGCCAGAATCCGGGGAAAGGGGCGTGACAGCAAAGCGCCCGCGCTGGCAATACGTCTTGATGATCGCGCTCGCCCTGCTGGCGTTGGCGACGCTGTTGGTGCCCTGCATGGTGCGCACCGAGAGCGAGCTGCGCATTCGCGCCAGCCAGCAAGGGCTGTCGCTGCCCGACGGTTTTTACGTCTATCAGCGCCTGGATGAGCGCGGCATCCGCATCAAAAGCATTACGCCGGAAGGCGATGGCCTGGTCATCCGTCTGGATTCGCCGGAGCAGCAATTGCTGGCGCGCGAAGCGCTGCAAACCATCCTGCCGCCCGGTTACCACATCGCGTTGAGCGAGTCCCCCGTGCCGTCGCACTGGGTACGCGAATTTGCGCGTTCCCCACTCAATCTGGGATAATCCCCTTCATATGAAGGGGTTTCCTTTCATTGCCATTATCTTCATTTTCATTCGCATCGATTAGCTCAAGAATTAATCAGTCGGCACTAAGTCACGGCTGATTCTTTGGGGGCACGCCGGTTTCATGACTATGCTGAAGGGTAACTTCAGCCGGCGATGAACGCCCTCCTCTCGCGCTGCCGCCTTCGGCAGTCAGGAAAGCGGATGCCTGTTCAGGCATCCCATGAAAAGGAACTGAAAGATGAAATTACGCCATTCACTGTTACTGCTGTTGCCACTCTGCACGCTGCCGTCGCTCGCTTCAGCCGCTGAGGGCGGCTGCGCCGCCAAAGCGCAAGACATCCAGCAGCAAATCGACTACGCCACCCAACACGGCAACACCCACCGCGTGGACGGGCTGAAAAAAGCGCTGAGCGAAGTGCAGACTCACTGTACCGAAGCCGGCCTGCAGGCCGAACGCCAGAAAAATATCGCGGAGAAGCAGCGCAAGGTCGACGAGCGCCGACAGGAGCTGAAAGAAGCGCAGCAAACCGGCAAGCTGGACAAGGTCGCCAAGAAGCAGCAAAAGCTGGCGGAAGCGCAGGCTGAGCTGAAACGCGCCCAGGCGGAATAATTTTTTTACACCAGCGGATTTATCGATGAGAGCCCCATCACACGGGATTTCTTAAGCATATGGAATTGATGCCTGGTGTTATCTGCTGGCCATCACCCCTTTGCTCCGGCGAAAAAATCCGCTATGTTAAAAGTCTGTCGAAATAAACGTTAAGGAATAATCACATGGCACATGATTCAAATGCAGAAAACTTACGCGCTGAACTGAAGTCCTTAGCCGATACGCTGGAGGAAGTGCTGAACTCCTCCACCGACAAGCCGAAAGCCGAGCTGGAGAAGCTGCGTTCGAAAGCGGAAGGCGCGCTGAAAGAGACCCGCGCTCGCCTGAGCGACGCCGGTGACAAGCTGGCTTCGCAAACCAAACAGATCGCCGGTCAGGCCGACGACTACGTGCGCGACAACCCGTGGACCGGCATCGGTATCGGCGCGGCAGTCGGCGTCGTGCTGGGCGTGCTGCTCGCGCGTCGTTAATCATGGCTGAACAACCGCAAGTGCGCGCGCAGGGCCCCGCTAAAGGGGTCCTGGATATCGGTCAGCGCATCATCACGATCCTGGTCGGCATGGTGGAAACCCGTGTCCGGCTGGCGGTGGTCGAGCTGGAAGAGGAGAAAGCCAACCTCATTCAGCTGCTGATCATGGCCGGTATGACGCTGCTGTTCACCGCCTTCGGTTTGATGAGCCTGCTGATCCTGATCTTCTGGGCCATCGATCCGGTCTACCGGCTGGTGGCGCTGGGCGCCACGACCGGCGTGCTGCTGTTCCTGGCCGTGGTCGGCACCATCTGGACGCTGGTCAAGGCCCGTCGCACCACGCTGCTCGGCGCCACGCGTAAGCAGCTGGAACTCGACCGCGCCGAACTGGAGCGCGAGCCATGAGCCGCCGCCGCTATCTGGAATGGAAAAAAGAGAGGCTGATTCGCCAGATCCAGCAGCAACGCTTGGATCTGGCCGAACACAAGTCTCTGTGGTTGGAGAAGACCGAACGCATCGACCGCGGCTGGCAGACGGTGTTTGGCCTGCGCCGCTATCTGGTGCTCGGTTCCAGCATCATGGCGCTGTACGGCATTCGCCACCCCAGCAAGATGATCCGCTGGTCGCGCCGCGCTTTCGGTGCCTGGAGCGCTATCCGACTGTTTAAAAAGACCTTCTCCGCCAAGTAAGCCCCACGCCTTTCCTTCAAACATCCTGTTGCTCCGCCCTCGTTTTCCCCCTAAAACAGCGCTGCTTATCCCGAGGGCCGGGCAACCTGCTGACCAGCGTCAGTTTATTAGCACGCTAAAGATTCAGATTTTTTGAAAAATTACGACAGTTTTACTTGCTAACAACCTGAGCACTTCCCGCTTAACATTCACTCCATCAATTCGATATGGGCCGGACAGGGTGAGAGACCCGATATACCGCCCGTTGATATGACTACCGCCGAACAGGCGCACAAAAACACTTTGGAGTAGATGATGAAAAAATTAGAAGATACAGGTTTGCTGGTTGCTCGTATTCTGATGCCAATCCTGTTTATCGTGGCAGGCTACGGCAAAATGGGTGACGCTTATGCCGGTACCCAACAGTACATGCAATCGATGGGCGTGCCTGGCTTCTTGCTGCCGCTGACCATCCTGCTGGAATTTGGCGGCGGTCTGGCGATCCTGTTCGGTTTCCTGACCCGCACCGTAGCGCTGTTCACTGCCGGCTTCACCATTCTGACCGCGCTGCTGTTCCACACTGACTTTGCGGAAGGCGTAAACCAGCTGATGTTCATGAAAAACCTGACCATCGCCGGCGGCTTCATCGTGTTGGCGGTTGCAGGCCCGGGCGGCTTCAGCATCGACCGTCTTCTGAACAAGAAATGGTAATCTAAACTGTCATTCAGGGCCCGGCATGCCGGGCCCTGTCGCTTTTCACTCGGACACCAAGGAGATTCCCATGGGACAACTCGTCGATGGCGTTTGGCAAGACATCTGGTATGACACGAAATCTACCGGCGGCCGTTTCAAACGTTCAACCGCTCAGTTTCGCAATTGGGTGACCGCCGACGGTCAGCCGGGCGAACACGGCGCAGGCGGCTTCCAGGCCGAAGCGGGCCGTTATCACCTGTATGTTTCTCTCGCCTGCCCCTGGGCGCACCGCACGCTGCTGATGCGCAAACTGAAAGGGCTGGAGCAGATCATTCCGGTCTCGGTGGTGCACCCGCTGATGCTGGAAAACGGCTGGACCTTCGGCCAGGATTTTCCTGAAACCACCGGCGATCCGTTGTATCACGCCGACTTCCTGTATCAGATCTACCTGCAGGCCGATCCGCACTACAGCGGGCGCGTGACCGTGCCGGTACTGTGGGATAAACAGCAGCAAACCATCGTCAGCAACGAATCCGCCGACATCATCCGCATGTTCAACAGCGCGTTTGACGGCGTGGGCGCCCGCGCGGGCGATTACTACCCGGCCGAGCTGCGCGGCAAAATCGATGAGCTGAACGGTTGGATTTACGATCAGGTGAACAACGGCGTGTACAAGGCCGGTTTCGCCACCAGCCAGGAAGCGTATGACGAAGCGGTCAACGGGGTCTTCAACGCGCTGGAGCGCCTGGAGCAGATCCTGGGGCAGCACCGCTACCTGACCGGCGATCGGCTGACCGAAGCCGACCTGCGTCTGTGGACCACGCTGGTGCGCTTCGATCCGGTGTACGTCACCCACTTCAAGTGCGATAAACACCGCATCAGCGACTACCTGAACCTGTACGGTTTCCTGCGCGACATCTACCAGATGCCGGGCATCGCCGACACGGTCAGCCTGCCGCACATTCGCAACCACTACTACCGCAGCCACGCCACCATCAACCCGCACGGCATCATTTCCATCGGGCCGGCGCAGGATCTGGACGAGCCGCACGGCCGCGATCGGCTCTTCGGCTAAGACAAAAAAATCCCCTTGCCGCCCGGCAAGGGGATGTCATCCCACCGACCTTAGCGCTGCGCGAACAGGCGCGGAATTTCGCGCAGGAACCAGGCTTTCGCCTCCCCCATGCTGTCACGTCGCCAGGCCATGATGATATCGGCTTCGCGACTGTATTCCGGCCCCACCACGCGCAGCCGCCCGGCCTCAATATCTTTCTCCACCATCGGATATGGCATGGTCGCCACCCCCAGCCCGGCCAGCAGCGCCAGACGCTTGTCTTCGATGGTGCTCACCGTCAGACGCTGCTGCTTATCCAGCAGCTGCACGGTCAACACCGGGCGCTCGCGGGCGGTATCCGCCACCGCGATGCCGCGGTACTTCACGCGGGTCACCTCGGACAACGGCTCCGGCTCCTGGTGGATAGGATGATCCGGCGCGGCGACGTAAACGCTCATTACCTTGTACAGTTTGCGGGTGTTGATCTCCGACGACGCGCGAAAATGCATGTCCGGCGCGATCACGATGTCGGCGCGCCCCTGCTCCAGCCGTTCCCAGGCGCCCGCCAGCACCTCGGTGAAAATCGACACCTGGGTGTTGGCCTTCAGCGCCAGCTTGTCCACCAGCGGAAACAGCAGGCTCGGCGGCGACAGCGCTTCGCTGACGATAGTCAGGTGGGTTTCCCAACCGCGCGCCAGCGCCTCGGCGTCGGTCGTCAGCTTGTCGGCCGCTTCCAGCAGCACCCGCCCGCGCTCCAGCAACATGCGCCCTACGTTGGTGAACTTGGTGCGGTGGCCCGAACGGTCGAACAGCACCACGTCCAATTCTTCTTCCAATTTTTGCATGGTGTAGCTGAGCGCCGACGGCACCCGGCCCAATTCGTCGGCGGCCGCGGCGAAGCTGCCGCGGCGGTCGATCGCGTCCATCACTCTCAGCGCCTCAAGCGTGAGCGCCCGATCTCTGGCCATCACATCCCTCTGTCAGGAAATTTGAATATGCCGACCAGATTAACTGGCTAACAATCCGACGTCCAGATGCTTACCATTTGGATAATGAATTTAGAGAGCCGATTGCCATGATTACATGCAGAACAGCACAACAATGCGGGCAAGCTGACTTTGGTTGGCTGCAGGCTCGCTACACCTTTTCCTTTGGCCACTACTTCGATCCCAAACTGATGGGCTATGCGTCGCTGCGGGTGCTGAATCAGGAGGTGCTGGCGCCGGGCGCGTCGTTCCAGCCGCGCACCTATCCCAGCGTGGATATCCTGAACCTGATCCTGCAGGGCGAGGCGGAATACCGCGACAGCGACGGCAACGCCGCGCGCGCCAAAGCCGGCGAAGCGCTGCTGCTGGCCACCCAGCCAGGCCTGAGCTACAGCGAACAGAACGTCAGCAGCGATACGCCGCTGACCCGCCTGCAGCTGTGGCTGGACGCCTGCCCGGAACGCAACAACGAGCGGGTGCAGCGCCTGACGCTGCCGACGGCGGGCAACCTGCTGCTGGCCTCACCGGACGGCGCGCAGGGCAGCCTGCAGCTACGCCAGCAGGTCTGGATCCACCATCTCGATCTGCAGCCGGGCGAAGAGCAAACGCTGACGATTAACGGGCCGCGCGCCTATTTGCAGTCGATTCACGGCACCATCGCCGCCACCGGCGAACGCCACGAAGCGCAGCGCCTGACCTGCGGCGACGGCGCCTTCGTACGCGAGGAGAATCGCCTGACGATCCGCGCCGAGACCCCGCTGCGCGCGCTGCTGATTGACCTGCCGGTGTAAGCCGGCCGGAAAACGAAAAACCCCGCGCAACTGGCGTTGCGCGGGGTTTTCTTTTGTCGAGGGAGTTGACCGGTAAGCCGGGTTCTGTCGTGGACAGTCATTCCTCTAGGCCAGCAATCGCTCACTGGCTCAAGCAGCCTACCCGGGTTCAGTACGGGCCGTACCATGTGAACCCCTATTTGGCCTTGCTCCGGGTGGAGTTTACCGTGCCACGAACTGTTGCCAGCCGCGCGGTGCGCTCTTACCGCACCCTTTCACCCTTACCTGATCCCGCTTGCGCGGGCCATCGGCGGTTTGCTCTCTGTTGCACTAGTCGTAGGCTTGCGCCTCCCAGGCGTTACCTGGCACCCTGCCCTATGGAGCCCGGACTTTCCTCCCCTCCATCTGTCTCCCCGAAGAGGACGGCAATGAAGCGGCGACTGTCTGGTCAACTCCGGCGCGGATAGTAGCGTCGCGGCGGCGGCAGGTCAACCGCTTTACGGCTGTTGTTGCTCCAGCGCGTGCTTATACAGCGCATTTTTCTTCACGCCGTGGATTTCCGCCGCCAGCGCCGCCGCCTTTTTCAGCGGCAGCTCTTTTTGCAGCAGCGCCAGCGTGCGCAGCGCCTCGAGCGGCAGCGCATCCTCCTGCGCTTTGTGGCCTTCGACGATCAGCACCATCTCGCCGCGGCGGCGCACTTCATCTTCCTGCACCCACGCCAGCAGTTCGCCCACCGGCGCGCCGTGGATAGATTCCCAGGTTTTGGTCAGCTCGCGCGCCAGCACCACATAGCGCTGCGGGCCCCAGACGGTGACCATGTCCTGCAGGCTTTCCAGCAGGCGGTGAGTGGATTCGTAGAAAATCAGCGTGCGCGGTTCCTCCGCCAGCGCCATCAGCGTATCCTTGCGCCCCTTGGTTTTCGCCGGCAGGAAGCCTTCGTAGCAGAAGCGGTCGGAAGCGACGCCCGCGGCGCACAGCGCGGTGGTAGCGGCGCAGGCGCCCGGCAGCGGCACCACGCGAATGCCGGCCTCGCGGCAGCGGCGCACCAGGTGATAACCGGGATCGTTGATCAGCGGCGTGCCGGCGTCGGACACCAGCGCGATGCTCTGGCCTTCCTGCAGTTTCGCCAGCAGCTGATCGGCCTTTTGCTGTTCGTTGTGGTCATGCAGCGCGAACAGACGCGCGTTGATCGCGAAGTGTTGCAGCAGCAATCCGGTATGGCGCGTGTCTTCCGCCGCGATCAGATCAACGCTTTTCAGTACCTCTAACGCCCGGTGAGTGATATCGCCCAGATTGCCGATGGGGGTGGGCACCACATACAGCGTTGATGCAGAAATGACTGATTGTTGGTGTTGATTCATTGTTTCATCCGGGTTGCCGATTTAATATTGAGCATCTTGAAAAAAACATCACTGGATACAGTATGCTTTCCTCAACATTCGTTCGTACCAAAGCAGGGCGTTCCAAGCCTGTCCGACTTACCGCAGTCATCGCGGCCGCCCTTTTCCTGGCAGGCTGTCCAAGTCGGGCCCCGCAAACGCCGCCCGCCAATATACAGGACGAAGCGAGCGCCAGCTCCGATTACTACCTGCAGCAGTTGCAGCAAAGCAGCGATGATAACAAGGCTGACTGGCAATTACTTGCTATTCGCGCCTTGCTGCGTGAAGGAAAACTGCCGCAGGCCGGCGACCAGTTGAATCAACTGCCGAAAAACCTCAGCGGTGCGCAGCAGACTGAACGCCAGTTGCTGACCGCCGAACTGCAGATCGCCAACAAGAGCTACGTCAGCGCCCGCAGCACGCTGGGCCATCTGGACAGCGGTTCGCTGTCGCCGAATCAGAAGGTGCGCTACTACCAGGCGCAGATTGCCGCCAATCAGGGCAAAGCGTCGCTGCCCTTGATCCGCGCCTATATCGCTCAGGAGCCGTTGCTGACCGGCAAACCGCACCAGGACAACCTGGATCAGACCTGGCAGGCGCTGCTGCAGCTAACGCCGCAGGAGATGAACAGCCTGGTGATCAACGCCGACGAGAACGTGCTGCAAGGCTGGCTGGATCTGCTGCGCGTCTATCAGGACAACAAGCAGGATCCCGATCTGCTGAAGGCCGGCATCAAAGACTGGCAGAACCGTTATCCGAAGAACCCGGCGGCCAAAACGCTGCCCGCTCGCCTGAACCAGGTGCTGAACTTCACCCAGGCCTCCACCTCGAAAATCGCCCTGCTGCTGCCGTTGAACGGCCAGGCGAAAGTGTTCGCCGACGCCATCCAGCAAGGCTTCGAAGCGGCGAAAAACGGCGGTTCCATGCCGGCACCGCAGCCTCAAGCCGCGCAACCGGCTAGCGCACCGGCCCAAACGGCGCCGACCGATCAGGCCGCCACGGGTGACATCAACGCCAACGGCGCGGTCAGCCCTTCGGCGCAAGAGAGCCAGCCTGCCGTGACCGCCGCGCAACCGGCGGCGCCGTCCAGTGCGCCGATAACGCCGCTGCAGGCCGCTAACGCACAGGTCAAAGTGTACGATACCACCAGCCAGCCGTTGGCCGCCTTGCTGAGCCAGGCGCAGCAGGATGGCGCCACCCTGGTGGTCGGGCCGCTGCTGAAAGAGAACGTCGATCAGTTGTCCGCCAGCACCACCACGCTGAACGTGCTGGCGCTCAACCAGCCGGAAACGCCGAAGGACAATCTGAACATCTGTTACTTCGCCCTGTCGCCGGAAGATGAAGCGCGCGACGCCGCCCGCCACATCTGGGAACAGCAGAAGCGTCAACCGCTGCTGCTGGTGCCGCGCGGCGCCTTCGGCGATCGCGTCGCCAAGGCCTTTAACCAGGAATGGCAGAAGCAAGGCGGGCAAACCGTGCTGCGTCAGGACATCGGCTCTGCCGGCGAACTGCGCCAGATGGTCAACAGCGGCGGCATCCGCATGACCGGCACGCCGATATCGAGCGCCCCGGCGCCGCAGAGCGTGACCATCGCCGGATTGACCATTCCTGCGCCGCCGAGCGACGTGCCCGCCGCGACCGGCAGCAGCGTCGACGCGGTGTATATCGTCGCCACCCAGTCTCAGCTGACGCTGATCAAACCGATGATCGACATGGCCACCAGCTCGCGCGGCAAGCCGGCGATGTACGCCAGCTCGCGCAGCTATCAGGCCGGTGCCGGCCCGGACTTCCGCCTGGAAATGGAAGGCCTGCAGTTCAGCGACATCCCGCTGCTGGCCGGTTCAAACCCTCAGCTGTTGCAGCAGGCCAGCGCGCGCTTCCGCAACGACTACTCGCTGGTGCGCCTGTATGCGATGGGGATGGATGCCTGGACATTGGCCAACCACTTTGCTGAAATGCGCCAGCTGCCGGGCTTCCAGGTTTCCGGCACCACCGGTACGCTGAGCGCGTCGCCGAACTGCGTGATCAACCGCAAACTGCCTTGGCTGCAATACCGTCAGGGTACGGTCGTTCCGGTCTCTTGAACCCACGCGCCTCAGGGGCGGGCTATGAGTTACTGGCCCGCCGTCACCTGGAACACGCCGGGCTCACCTTCTGCGCCGCCAACGTCGCGGTGCGCGGCGGTGAGCTCGACCTCATCATGCGCGACGGCGCCACCTGGGTGTTCGTCGAAGTGCGCTACCGCCGCAACGACGCCTTCGGCGGCGCGGCCGCCAGCGTCACCTTTCGCAAACAACAGCGGTTGCTGCATGCCGCCGCCGTCTGGCTGGCGGGGCGCGGAGCCAGTTTTGACACATCATCTTGCCGTTTTGATGTTTTGGCCATTACCGGTAGCCAGTTAGAATGGATACCCAACGCCTTCAATGCGGATTAATCGGGGTTTTGCGGCGCAGACCGGCCCTTTGACTTAGTGGATTAATACAACGTGCTGGATAGAATTAAAGTCTGTTTTACCGAAAGCATCCAAACCCAGATCGCGGCGGCGGAAGCATTGCCGGACGCCATTTCCCGCGCTGCGATGACGCTGGTTCAATCCTTACTCAACGGCAACAAAATCCTGTGCTGCGGCAACGGCACCTCGGCGGCCAACGCGCAGCACTTCGCCGCCAGCATGATCAACCGTTTTGAAACCGAGCGCCCCAGCCTGCCGGCCATCGCCCTCAACGCCGACAACGTGGTGCTGACGGCGATCAGCAACGATCGGCTGCACGACGAAGTGTACGCCAAGCAGGTGCGCGCGCTCGGGCACACCGGCGACGTGCTGCTGGCGATTTCCACCCGCGGCAACAGCCGTGATATTGTGAAAGCGGTCGAGGCGGCCGTCACGCGCGATATGACCATCGTCGCGCTCACCGGCTACGACGGCGGCGAGCTGGCCGGGCTGCTCGGCCAGCAGGATGTCGAGATCCGCATCCCGTCGCACCGCAGCTCGCGCATTCAGGAAATGCATATGCTGACCGTAAACTGCCTGTGCGATCTGATAGACAATACGTTATTCCCCCACCAGGACGATTAAGGAACTGAGATGAAGCTAAAAGCCACATTTGCAGTGCTGTCCAGCGCCCTGCTGTTGCAAGGCTGTATCGCCGGCGTCGTCGTCGGCAGTGCGGCCGTCGCGACCAAAACCGCCACCGACCCGCGCAGCGTCGGGACCCAGGTGGATGACGGCACGCTGGAAGCCAGGGTCGAAAGCGCTCTGAGCAAAGACCAGCAGTTGAAGAAAGACGCCCGGGTGGTCGCCACCGCCTATCAGGGCAAAGTGCTGTTGACCGGCCAGTCGCCTAACGCCGATCTCACCGCGCGCGCCAAGCAGATCGCCATGGGCGTGGAAGGCACGACCGAAGTGTATAACGAAATCCGTCAGGGCACGCCGGTCAGCCTGAGCACCGCGTCCTCCGACACCTGGATCACCACCAAGGTGCGTTCGCAGCTGCTCACCAGCGATACGGTGAAATCATCCAACGTGAAGGTCACCACCGAAAACGGCGAAGTGTTCTTGCTGGGCCTGGTCACCCAACAGGAAGGGCAGTCGGCGGCGCAGATCGCCAGCCAGGTGAGCGGCGTGAAGCACGTCACCACCGCCTTTACCTATGTGAAGTAATCCGTTCTGGCGGGAGCGGCACCGTGCTGCTCCCGCCCGTTTAATCCAGCTTGTTCTCGCTTAAAAACGCTTCCCCGCCCAGCTGCCGCATCTGGCGCATGATCCACTGCTGTCGCTGTATCACATAGCCGGAAGGCGCATCGGCCCTGAAGCGATGCGGATTCGGCAATACCGCCGCCAACAGCGCCGCTTCCGCCGCGCTTAGCCGTTTGGCCGGCTTATGGAAAAAGCGTTGTGAAGCCTCTTCAACGCCAAACACCCCGTCGCCGAACTCGACGATGTTCAGATACACCGTCAGAATGCGCCGCTTGGTCCACACCAGCTCGATGCCCGACGTCAATCCGGCCTCCAGCCCTTTGCGTAGCCAGCTGCGGCCATCCCACAGAAACAGGTTCTTGGCGGTTTGCTGCGACAGCGTGGACGCGCCGCGGATGCGCGTCGGGCGCTTCTCGTTGTGGCTGAGCGCCTTTTCAATGGCCGCCACGTCGAAGCCCCAATGGTCTGGAAACTTCTGATCCTCCGCCGCCATCACCGCCAGCGCCATCTGCGGCGAGATGTCGTCCATCGACACCCAATCCGAATGGGCGACGTAGCCAAAGTCGCCGCTCAGCCAGGCGCTGACTTGCCGCTCCACCATCACGGCGGAAAACGGCACCGGCAGGAAGGCAAAGGCCACAATGCCCAACACCCACAGGCCGAGAATCGCGATGACCCCGCGCTTCAGCCAATACCACGGGCGCAGTCGCCGCCATCCGCCGAGCGATTTTCTCATTCAGCCATTTCCAGTACCCGCGCCACCAGCTTATCGATACCGAGGGCCGCCTGCGCGATCGACGGCGCCAGCATATAGGCCGGCGTGGTCACGACTTTGTGTTCGCTGTCCACCACGATATCGTCTACCGGACAAATCACCGGCTCGCCGCCCATGGCGTCAATCACTTCTCCCAGGTCCGGATCGTTGCCAATGGTCAGCCGCGCTTGTTGATCCAGCAGTTTCGGCAACAGCGCCGGCGCGATGCACATCAGGCCAATTGGTTTGCCGGCCTTATGCATCACGCGCGTCAGACGCGCCAAATCCTCATCGACCCAACATTCCGCGCCGGCTTCGGCGAAATTGCTGAGGTTCTTGGCGGCGCCGAAGCCGCCGGGCACGATCAGCGCATCCAGCTGCGCGGCCTCCGCCAGCGCCAGCGGCTGCACCGCGCCGCGGGCAATGCGCGCCGACTCAATCAGAACATTGCGCGACTCCGCCATCTCCTCACCTGATAAGTGATTAATAACATGGCATTGTGGTTTATCGGGCGCAAAGCACACCGCCTGCGCGCCGGCACGGTCCAACGCCAGCAGCGTCAGCACCGCTTCATGGATCTCCGTACCGTCATAAACACCGCTGCCGCTGAGGACGACACCCACCTTTTTCATCACTCTTACTCCTGTCGCTGCTGTCAACTGGTTCGTGCTCGGAGTTGACAAACACTAATCTACATCACACATTTTAATGAATCTTCTAACAAGAGCGCTTACATTTGCTATGTTGTTGGCTGTATGATGTTTAGGAATTCGCTACAACCTGCTCGACCAGAACACTGAAACCAATACGCAGGTTCACAATTTCCCTGGTGTTGGCGCAATATTCGCGCACCCCGGCTTAGGTCGGGGTCATTTTTTTTCAGCGTTCTCAACCCAAGCCCGCAGTACCTGCACGTCGTTGCGCCACTCTTGTTTCAACTCATCCACCCAATCCTGCACGTTATCCCACCAGGCCGGCAGCGTCGGCGTTTGAATCTGTTGCGCCAGCTGCTGCAGGTGACGCAGACCGACCGAACCGGCGGCGCCTTTGATCTTGTGCCCTTCTTCGGTGATGCCTTTCTGATCGCGCGCCGTCATGTTGGAGTCCAGCACCGCCAGGTAGCCCGGCATCATCTGTTCGAACATCTCCAGGCTTTGGTGGATCAGCTGCGGGCCAACCAGGTCCATGTACTGCTCCAGCATCGCGGTATCGAGTAACGACTCATTAATCTGCATCGCCTTGTGCTCCGTTTTCTTTGAAGTGTGAGAAGGTTGATGATCCCAATAGTGTTTGATGACCTGGGTCAACGCCGGCACCGACAGCGGCTTGCTCAGCACATCGTCCATGCCCGCCTCGAGGTACTCTTTTTTGTCTTTCAGCACGTTAGCGGTCAGGGCCACCAGCGGCGGCAGCGCCTGCCCGGCGTAGCGTTCGCGCAGCACCCGGGCGATATCCAGCCCGGTCATGTCCGGCAGCTGGATGTCCAGCAGCACCAGATCGAACTCGTCCGGATCGAACATCGCCAGCGCGTCGTGGCCGTTCATCGCCACCTCGACGCTGTTGCCCAGTTTCTCCAGCACCGAGCGCGCCACGATCACGTTCAGCTCGATATCCTCCACCAGCAGGATGTGCAGCGCCGGCAACGGCAGTCCCTCTTCCTCCGGCGCCGCGCTGGCGGCTTCCTGCACCGCCGGCGCCTGGATGGTCAGAGTGAAGCAAGAACCGTGCCCCTGTTCGCTGCGCACGGTGATGTCGCCGCCCATGCTCTGCGCCAGTCGCTTGGAGACCGCCAGCCCGATGCCGGTGCCGGTGGCCGGGCGGCCGCCGCGCTGATCTTTCACCTGGTAATACATGGCGAAGATCTTGTCCTGCTCGTCCTGCGGGATGCCCATGCCCGAGTCTTCCACCTCGAACACCAGCTTCTCCTGCGCCTCGCGCCGCACGCGCACCACGATTTGCCCCTGCTGGGTGAATTTCACCGCGTTGCCGATCAGGTTCCACAAAATCTGCCGCAGGCGCGTACCGTCGGTCACGATCTGCTGCGGCAGCGGCGTCTGCGGCTCCATGATGAACTGCAGCCCTTTCGGCTGCGCCAACAGGCCGGAGAGGTTCTCCAGATCCGCCAGGAAGCCGGTGAAGTCCACCGGCTGGTTGTCGAGCTGCACCTTGCGCCGCTCGAGCTTATCCATTTCGATAATGTCGTTGAAGATATTGCCGAGGGTGATGGCGCTGACGTGAATGGTCTTCAGGTATTTCAGCTGCTCGTCGTTCAGCTCGGTATCGAGCAGGATACGGCTCAGGCCAACGATGCCGTTAAGCGGCGTACGCAGCTCGTGGCTGATCGTGGAGATAAAGGTGGTCTTCTCCCTGCTGGCGTTCTCCAGCGCGTCCTGGTAGCGCTTACGCTCGGTAATATCGCGGCCGAAGCCCATCAGCCCGTGGCGTTTGCCCACCCGGTCATAAAACGGGACCTTGCGCAGCTCGAAACAGGCCTTGCGGCCATCGGGATACACCAGCCACTGTTCGTAGGTCAGCGAGACGTTGTGGCGGAACACCTTCTCGTCGGTCTCAATGACCTTTTCGGCGATCTCCTGGCCGTAGACGTCGAACGGCGTCAGGCCGATCAGCTGCTTCTCGCTCTTGCCGGTCAGCAGCTCCATCGCGCGGTTGCAGCCGGAAAATTCTTTGTCTTCGTTGCGGTAGTAGACCAGATCCGGCGAGGCATCGAGGAAGGAACGCAGCAGCGCCGATTGCTGGCCCAGCTCAATCTGCGCCAGTTCACGCTGTTCCATCTCTTCCGTCAGCTTGTCCATCACCTGCAGGCGCTCTTCTTCCGCCTTGATGCGGTCGGCGATCTCCTGGTTCAGCTGGCTGATATTGTCCTTAAGCTGCTGATTGAGCTCCAGATCGCGGTGGCGCATCTCTTCCAGCTTGTCCACCAGCCGCGCCAGCCGCTGGCGCGACTCCTCCAGCTGCTCCACCACCACCGAGAGGAAGTAGACCGCCCACGGGGTGATCAACAGGCCGAAGAAGATCGAACGCACCACGTCGATGCTTTCCACTTCGCCGCGCAGCAACATGGTCACCGCCATCTGCACCACCATCGCCAGCACCACCAGCGCCGAGGCCAGCAGCAGCGAGAAGCGCACCAACCCCAGTTTCACCATTAAATCGACGTAGTACTGGGCCAACACCCGGATTTGCTTCATAGCGGCTCCCATCAGACACAATCTTTTGAATCATACCGTAAATTTTTCCGCTGTGTCTGAGAGTCAAGTCCTGCTAACGGAAAATAGCGGCGTCTGGCGTGCAACGGGCGGTTCATTGCCGCCGAAACCATGAAAAACCACGTTGATCGTTCCGCTCATACTTAGGGATTAATCAATTGTAACTAAAAGACTTTTTATGTGACACACCCCACACCGCGGCCGCTTGAGAATACCCTTCCGTTAATATATTAATGATGCACCGTGCATGACGCATGCTTTCGCAGACACGGATAGCGAAGCCTTGAGGCTTGAAGTAAGGGAAAGGATGTTATCCCGCGGTTTACTTTCACCTGCAGCCGCGTTGTGGCCAGCCCGGCAGGCTTCCTCATTTCCCTGATGTGAGGATTGACCATGTTAACCATCTATCGCACTACCCTGTTCGTCCTGTCTCTGACCGTTATTTTGCCCCTGAAGGCCACCACTACCGTGACCGGCTATCTGAATGAGGAGCAACAACAAATCGCTACGCTGTTACCGCCGCCGCCTTCAACGGATACGCCGCAGAATCGGGCGGATCTGCAGGCGGTACTGACCATACAGGCTGGCCGTACGGCGGAACAAGTCGCCAAGGCCAAGCAGGATGATCACCTAGAAGACGCCGCCTTCCCCTTCGCTCGCGATATCTTCGGCCCGACGTTCACCGTCGATCGCCATCCGCTCACCGCCGCCCTGTTCCGCCGGGTCTATCAAGACTTTGAACAAAGCCTGATGCCCGCCAAAGCTTTCTATGGTCGCCAGCGCCCCTATGAGGCCGACCGCCGCGTGAAACCGCTGCTGCCGCCGCCGGAAGGCGATTCCTACCCCAGCGGGCACGCGATGGACAGCTACCTGACGGCGATCCTGCTGGCGCAGATGGTGCCGGAAAAACGCAGTGCGCTGTTTGAACGGGCGGCAAGCAATGCCCAAAGCCGGGTGATTGCCGGCGTGCACTATCCGAGCGATCTGGAAGGCGGTAAGCTGGCGGCGACGGCGCTCGCCGCACGGCTGTTGGCGAACCCGCAGCTACAGGCCGATTTGCAGCGCGCCCGCGCGGAGGTACGCACCAACCTGCAGTTATAACGTCGGTGAATAACGCAGGGCGGCATCCAGCGCGCTGCCCTGCCCGCCGTATTGCTGCAGATAAGCGCCCACCGCCTGCATGCCGCTCCAGCGGTTTTCGCACCACAGCGGCGCCAGCAGCGTGGGCCGACGGGCGCTGGCGGACAGGCGGTGATACACCACCTCGCCAGGCGTGTGGCGGATCATCTCCCCGGCGCTGGCGGCATAGTCCTCCAGCGCCAGTTCTGGCAAACGCCCGGCATGCCACGCCCGCGCCAGGGTACTGCCAGTGACGACGTGCAGC
The DNA here is from genome assembly GCF_058725505.1 of Serratia sp. A07. Classification (NCBI taxonomy): domain Bacteria; kingdom Pseudomonadati; phylum Pseudomonadota; class Gammaproteobacteria; order Enterobacterales; family Yersiniaceae; genus Serratia; species Serratia sp. A07. The sequence goes on along the minus strand of NZ_JBZXDO010000005.1, from coordinate 87,450 downwards.
GGATGCAGCTTAATGCCATCCACGCCGGTCTCCACCACCCGCTGCAGCGTGAGCAGATGATCGCGCTGGGTTTCTCCCGGCAGCCCGACGATCAGATGGCAGCACACCTTCAGCCCGCGCTGCCGGGCCCGTTGCGCGGTCTGCTGATAGCAGCGGAAATCATGGCCGCGGTTGATGCGTTTGAGCGTTTTATCGTGCGCCGTCTGCAGCCCCAGCTCCAGCCACACTTCATAACCCTCCTCGCGATACCCCGTCAGCAGATCCAATGCGGCGGGCGGCACGCAGTCCGGCCGGGTGCCGACGCACAGGCCGACCATCTCGCTCTGCGCCAATGCCTGCCGATACATCGACGCCAGCAGTTCGACCTCCGCATAGGTGCTGGTATAGGCCTGGAAATAGGCCAGATAGCGCCGCGCCCGGTTGACCCGCGCGGCCTGCTGCGCCAGCTGTTCGGCGATACTTTGCCGCTGCATCGCCTCATCGGCGAACGAAGCGACGTTGCAAAACGTACAGCCGCCGCGCCCCAACGTGCCGTCGCGGTTAGGGCAGCTGAATCCGCCGTGCAGCGTGAGTTTATGGATCTTTTCGCCATAGCGGCGCTGGAGATCTGCGCCAAACATATTGACTAATTGCGGCAACTGCATAATCTTGGTGATTCTCTGTGTTCAAAGCCGCGATGCTAATAAGAAACGGCTTTTCCCGCGATGACAGAGATCAACGCTTTCCCCGCAAGGCGCCACCAGGCATAACTATTCATCATAAACGCAAATAAATTCACTATAATTCTGATGAATTATTCTAATCGTCGCGCAACCGTTAACGGCAATATGACAATGCGGTGAAAAACAGTGACAAACATCAACAAAGAAATATCTTATAGAATAAAATTCTGCTATTAACCCCCGCACTAGCATGGTGCAGAGATTAAGGGGTTGCACTATAGTGAGACAGCTCACACTTCTGTGGGGATCGGCGTTGCCCCACGATAGTGCAAAAACACATTAAAATACTTATTTTTCAAATAAATAAACATCATCAATTCGATAAGAATCTATCTTAAGCCCAAATTTGACCTGCGAATTCTTTCTCGCTAAGTTGGAAGTCCGCTGGAAGCTTTCTGGACGGGCAAACGTCTCGTCATATTTATGCAGTAATTGAAGACTCCCTCTTAAAACAAGTCCTATACCACTTGTGAGACCGTCACGAGAGGCCATTGATGGAGGGCGGAAAAGCAGATTGGCGGGGTTAACTTGCTGATTGGACTTCTGCCTGAAATTGGGAAGCCCCCTCGCAGTAGGTTGTGAGAGTCACGCAGAGCCTGGGGAGGTTCACTGATATGTTGTACGATAAATCCCAAGAGAGGGACAACTGTGGTTTCGGCCTGATCGCCCACATAGAAGGCGAACCTAGCCACAAGGTGGTTCGCACCGCCATTCACGCGCTGGCCCGCATGCAACACCGCGGCGCAATCCTGGCCGACGGCAAGACCGGCGACGGCTGCGGCCTGTTGCTGCAAAAACCCGATCGCTTCTTCCGCATGGTGGCGGAAGAGCGCGGCTGGCGTTTGGCCAAGAACTACGCCGTCGGCATGATGTTCCTCAGCCAGAATGAAGAGGAAGCGCGCCTCAGCCGCCGCATCGTGGAAGAAGAGCTGCAAAACGAAACGCTGTCGATCGTCGGCTGGCGTGAAGTGCCGACCAACCCGGACGTGCTGGGTGAAATCGCCCTCTCCTCCCTGCCGCGCATCGAGCAAATCTTCGTTAACGCCCCGGCCGGCTGGCGCCCACGCGATATGGAACGCCGCCTGTTCGTGGCGCGCCGCCGCATCGAGAAACGCGTGCAGGACAACAGCTTCTACGTCTGCAGCTTCTCCAACCTGGTGACGATCTATAAAGGCCTGTGCATGCCTGCGGATCTGCCGCGCTTCTATCTCGATCTGGCGGACCTGCGCCTGGAGTCGGCCATTTGCCTGTTCCACCAGCGCTTCTCCACCAACACCGTGCCGCGCTGGCCGCTGGCGCAGCCGTTCCGCTACCTGGCGCACAACGGCGAAATCAACACCATCACCGGCAACCGCCAGTGGGCGCGTGCCCGTACCTACAAATTCCAAACGCCGCTGATCCCGGATCTGCAGGCCGCCGCGCCGTTCGTCAACGAAACCGGCTCCGATTCCAGCTCGCTGGACAACATGCTGGAGCTGCTGCTGGCGGGCGGGATGGATCTCATTCGCGCCATGCGTTTGCTGGTGCCGCCGGCCTGGCAGAACAACCCGGACATGGACGGCGATCTGCGCGCCTTCTTCGACTTCAACTCGATGCACATGGAGCCGTGGGACGGCCCGGCCGGCATCGTGATGTCCGACGGCCGCTACGCCGCCTGTAACCTCGATCGCAACGGCCTGCGCCCGGCGCGCTATGTGATCACCAAAGACAAGCTGATCACCTGCGCCTCCGAAGTCGGCATCTGGGATTACCAGCCGGACGAAGTGGTGGAAAAAGGCCGCGTCGGCCCCGGCGAGCTGATGGTGATCGACACCCGCAGCGGCCGCATCCTGCACTCGGCGGAAACCGACAACGATCTGAAAAGCCGTCATCCGTATAAAGAGTGGATGGAGAAAAACGTCAAACGTCTGGTGCCGTTCGAAGATCTGCCGGACGATCAGGTCGGCAGCCGCGAGCTCGACGACGCGCAGCTCGAAACCTACCAGAAACAGTTCGGCTACAGCAGCGAAGAGCTGGATCAGGTGATCCGCGTGCTGGGCGAGATTGGCCAGGAAGCCACCGGCTCGATGGGCGACGATACCCCGTTCGCCGTGCTCTCCAGCCGGCCGCGCATCGTTTACGACTATTTCCGCCAGCAGTTCGCGCAGGTCACCAACCCGCCGATCGATCCGCTGCGCGAAGCGCACGTCATGTCGCTGGCCACCAGCATCGGCCGTGAAATGAACGTGTTCTGCGAAGCCGAAGGCCAGGCGCACCGCCTGAGCTTCAAATCGCCGATCCTGCTGTACTCCGATTTCAAACAGCTCACCACGCTGGAAGGCGAATACTATCGCGCCGAGACCCTCGATCTGACCTTCGATCCGCAGCAGCAGGATCTGGAGCAGACCATTCGCGCCCTGTGCGACGAAGCGGAACGCAAGGTACGCGAAGGTGCGGTGCTGTTGGTGCTGTCCGACCGCGCCATCGCGCCCGGCCGCCTGCCGGTACCGGCTCCGATGGCGGTGGGCGCCGTGCAAACCCGCCTGGTTGAGAAAAGCCTGCGCTGCGACGCCAACCTGATCGTTGAAACCGCCAGCGCCCGCGATCCGCACCACTTCGCCGTGCTGCTCGGCTTCGGCGCGACCGCCATCTACCCGTACCTGGCCTATGAAACCCTGGCCAAGCTGGTGGACAGCCAGGCGATCGACAAGAAATACCGCGACGTGATGCTGAACTACCGCAACGGCATCAACAAAGGCCTGTACAAGATCATGTCCAAAATGGGCATCTCGACCATCGCCTCTTACCGCTGCTCCAAGCTGTTCGAAGCGGTCGGCCTGCACCGCGATCTGGCGGATCTGTGCTTCCAGGGCGTGGTCAGCCGCATCGGCGGCGCCAGCTTCAGCGATTTCCAGCAGGATCTGCAGAACCTTTCCAAGCGCGCCTGGCTGAAACGCAAGCCGCTGGAGCAAGGCGGCCTGCTGAAGTTCGTGCACGGCGGCGAATACCACGCCTACAACCCGGACGTGGTGAACTCGCTGCAAAAAGCGGTGCACAGCGGGGAATACAGTGACTATCAGGCCTACGCCAAGCTGGTGAACGAGCGGCCGGTCGCCATGCTGCGCGATCTGCTGGCCATCACGCCGAAAGGCGAACCGATCCCGGTCGATCAGGTTGAACCGGCGGAGTCGCTGTTCAAACGCTTCGACACCGCGGCGATGTCAATCGGCGCACTGAGCCCGGAAGCGCACGAGTCGCTGGCGATCGCCATGAACGGCCTCGGCGGCTTCTCCAACTCCGGCGAAGGCGGCGAAGATCCGGCGCGCTACCGCACCAACAAGGTGTCGCGCATCAAACAGGTGGCCTCCGGCCGCTTCGGCGTAACGCCGGCCTATCTGGTGAACGCCGACGTGATCCAGATTAAGGTGGCGCAGGGCGCCAAGCCGGGTGAAGGCGGCCAGCTGCCGGGCGACAAAGTCACCCCGTACATCGCCAGACTGCGTTACTCGGTGCCGGGCGTGACCCTGATCTCCCCGCCGCCGCACCACGACATCTACTCGATCGAAGATCTGGCGCAGCTGATCTTCGACCTGAAGCAGGTCAACCCGAAGGCGGTGATTTCGGTGAAACTGGTGTCCGAACCGGGCGTCGGCACCATCGCCACCGGCGTGGCGAAAGCCTATGCCGATCTCATCACCATCGCCGGTTACGACGGCGGCACCGGCGCCAGCCCGCTGTCCTCGGTGAAATACGCCGGCTGTCCGTGGGAGCTGGGCCTGGTGGAAACCCAGCAGGCACTGGTGGCCAACGGCCTGCGCCACAAGATCCGCCTGCAGGTGGACGGCGGCCTGAAAACCGGCGTGGACATCGTCAAGGCGGCGATCCTGGGCGCGGAAAGCTTCGGCTTCGGCACCGGGCCGATGGTGGCGCTGGGCTGTAAATACCTGCGCATCTGCCACCTCAACAACTGCGCGACCGGCGTCGCGACTCAGGACGACAAGCTGCGCCGCGATCACTACCACGGCCTGCCGGAACGCGTGACGAATTACTTCCAGTTTATCGCGCGTGAAACCCGCGAGATCATGGCGCAACTGGGCGTGAGCCAACTGGTGGATCTGATCGGCCGCACCGAGTTCCTGACCGAGCTGGACGGCATCTCTGCCAAGCAGAACAAGCTGGATCTGTCGCCGCTGCTGAAAACCGCCACGCCGCATCCGGGTAAAGCGGTGTACTGCACCGAAAGCAGCAACCCGGCGTTCGACAAGGGCCTGCTGAACAAAGAACTGCTGGCGCAGGCGCAACCGTACATCGAAGCGAAGCAGGGTAAAACCTTCTACTTCGACATTCGCAACACCGACCGCTCCGTGGGCGCCATGCTGTCCGGCGCTATCGCCGACGTGCACGGCGATCAGGGCATGGCGGCCGATCCGATCAAGGCGCACTTCTCCGGCACCGCCGGGCAGAGCTTCGGCGTCTGGAACGCCGGCGGGGTCGAGCTGACCCTGACCGGCGACGCCAACGACTATGTCGGCAAAGGCATGGCCGGCGGCAGCATCGCGGTGCGTCCGCCGATCGGCTCCGCCTTCCGCAGCCATGAAGCCAGCATCGTCGGCAACACCTGCCTGTACGGCGCTACCGGCGGCAAGCTGTTCGCCGCCGGCCGCGCGGGCGAACGCTTCGCGGTGCGCAACTCCGGCGCCATCACCGTGGTGGAAGGCATCGGCGACAACGGCTGCGAATACATGACCGGCGGCATCGTCTGCGTGCTGGGTAAAACCGGCATCAACTTCGGTGCGGGCATGACCGGCGGTTTCGCCTACGTGCTGGACGAAGACGGCGAGTTCCGCAAGCGCGTGAACCCGGAGCTGGTGGAAGTGCTGGATGTCGATCAGCTGGCGATCCATGAGGAGCACCTGCGCGGCCTGATCACCGAACACGTGCAGGCGACCGGCTCTTCCCGCGCGGAAGAGATCCTGGCCAACTGGCCGGAGTGGGCACCGAAGTTCGCCCTGGTCAAACCGAAGTCCAGCGATGTCAAAGCGCTGTTGGGTCACCGTAGCCGTTCCGCAGCCGAGCTGCGGGTGCAGGCGCAGTAAGAGGTAGGTCATTAATGAGCCAGAACGTTTACCAATTTATCGACCTGCAGCGTGTTGATCCGCCAAAGAAACCGCTGAAGATCCGCAAAATCGAGTTCGTCGAGATCTACGAACCGTTTTCGGAAACCCAGGCCAAGGCCCAGGCGGACCGCTGTCTGTCCTGCGGCAACCCGTATTGCGAGTGGAAGTGCCCGGTGCACAACTACATCCCGAACTGGCTGAAGCTGGCCAACGAAGGCCGCATCATGGAAGCGGCGGACCTGGCGCATCAGACCAACAGCCTGCCGGAAGTGTGCGGCCGCGTGTGCCCGCAGGATCGCCTGTGCGAAGGCTCCTGCACCCTGAACGACGAGTTCGGTGCGGTCACCATCGGCAATATCGAACGCTACATCAGCGATAAGGCCATCGAAATGGGCTGGAAGCCGGACATGTCGCACGTGCAGCCGACCGGCAAGCGCGTGGCGATCGTCGGTGCCGGCCCTGCCGGGCTGGCCTGCGCCGACGTATTGACCCGCAACGGCGTCAAGGCGGTGGTATATGACCGTCATCCGGAGATCGGCGGCCTGCTGACCTTCGGCATCCCGGCCTTCAAGCTGGAAAAGGAAGTGATGGTCAAACGCCGCAGCATCTTCAGTGAGATGGGCATCGAGTTCCAGCTGAACACCGAAGTGGGCAAAGACATCAGCATGGAGACCTTGCTGAGCGAGTACGATGCGGTATTCCTCGGCGTCGGCACCTATCAGTCGATGCGCGGTGGCCTGGAGAACGAGGAAGCGCAGGGCGTGTACGATGCGCTGCCGTTCCTGATCGCCAACACCAAGCAGCTGATGGGCTATGAAACCGAGCAGCACGAGCCTTACGTCAGCATGGAAGGCAAGCGCGTGGTGGTGCTGGGCGGCGGCGATACCGCCATGGACTGCGTGCGTACCTCGGTGCGCCAGGGCGCGACGCAGGTCACCTGCGCCTACCGCCGCGACGAAGTCAACATGCCGGGTTCCAAGCGCGAAGTGAAGAACGCCCGGGAAGAAGGGGTAGATTTCCAGTTTAACCTGCAGCCGCTGAGCATCGAGCTGAACAGCGCCGGCCACGTGGCCGGGGTGAAGATGGTACGCACCCAGCTGGGCGCACCGGATGCCAACGGCCGTCAGGCGGCGGAGCAGGTGCCGGGTTCTGAACACGTGATCGACGCCGACGCGGTGGTGATGGCATTCGGCTTCCGCCCACACCGTATGGACTGGCTGGCGGCGCACGACGTGCAGCTCGATAAACAGGGCCGCATCCTGGCGCCGGAAGGCAGCGACAACGCGTTCCAGACCAGCAACCCGAAAATCTTCGCCGGCGGCGACGCGGTGCGCGGTTCCGACCTGGTGGTGACGGCGATCGCCGAAGGCCGCAAGGCGGCAGACGGCATCATGAACTACCTGGAAGTGTAAACCTTCCGTACCGCCAGAGGCCCGGCACATTGTCGGGCCTCTGTTTTTAGCCTGCCACGCTTTGTAACAACCTCCCCTCACCTCACCGCGTCAACGCGCTATAGTATTGAGTTAGCACCATTGCGGGGCGCGGCTGCGCCTGACACCGAGATAAGGATAGCGAACATGAAATGCTCCATTTCCCTGTTGGCCGGCGCAGTGCTGGCCGTCAGTTTCAGCGCTTCAGCCATGGCGCTGGATTCGCAGGAGGTCGGTTACAATATCGAAGCGCGCGGCGCGCGGCCGGTCGTGGCACAGTTGGGCAAGGCCGGGCAGTTCAGCGCCGTGGAAAACAGCATCCGGCTGGGGGACGACAGCTGGATTGCCCTGGCGCCCAAGCTGGCCGGCGGCGGCAATGCCGGCTTCACCGCCGGCATCAAATCGGCGCTCTCCGCCGCCCTGATTTACAATCCGGCGGCGGTGTTGCAGGCGCTCAACAAAGGCAACGATCTGCCGCTCAATGACATTTGCACCGCGCCGCCGGAAGTGCAAGGCGACACCGCCATCACCAGTTTCCGCCAGCGCGCAACCCGCGCCTTGTCCACCGTGCGCGTAGGCGATCTCAGCGCACCGCGCGATGCCTGCATTGCCGCCTTGAAAGGCTGATCCGCTTCTGCCGGGCAAAAAAAAAGCACCCCATAGGGTGCTTTTTCGTTTGTTCGCGCAGGGATTACTTCACCACGCGCAGCGCCGGGCGGCCACCGCGCGGCGGCTGCGGCGGCTCGTCGTCCGGGCCGTTGTCTTCCGCGGTATCCGGGCGATCGCCGTCGATCACCGACATCAGGGTTTCCGAAGGGATCGTCTCATTGTCCAGGCCTTCGAACACGCCTTCGCTCTCGTCGTAGGCGGCTTCCGGTTCGAACATCGTGCCGGCGCCGTTTTCACGCGCATAGATCGCCAGCACGGCGGCCATCGGCACCGAAACCTGACGCGGCACGCCGCCGAAGCGCGCGTTGAACTGCACGTCTTCATTGCCCAACGCCAGGTTGCCTACCGCGCGCGGCGCGATATTCAGCACGATCTGGCCGTCACGCGCGAACTCCATCGGCACCTGCACGTCCGGGCGAGTCACGTCGACCACCAGGTGCGGCGTCAGCTGGTTATCCAGCAGCCAGTCATAGAACGCCCGCAGCAGATACGGGCGACGCGGCGTCATCTGAGACATGTCCATCGCGCTTAGCCCCGGGTTTGCAGGCGCATTTCACGCTCGGCTTCGGTCAGGGAAGCCAGGAAAGCGTCGCGTTCGAAGACGCGGGTCATGTAGCCTTTCAGCTCTTTGGAGCCGGCACCGCTCAATTCAATGCCCAGCTGCGGCAGACGCCACAACAGCGGCGCCAGATAGCAATCCACCAGGCTGAACTCTTCGCTCATGAAATACGGCGCCTGGCCGAAGATCGGTGCGATCGCCAGCAGCTCCTCGCGCAGTTGGCGACGGGCGGACTCCGCTTCCTGACCGCTGCTCTTCTCGATCTTGTCCATCAGCGAGTACCAGTTCTTCTCGATGCGCAGCATCATCAGACGGCTCTCGCCACGGGCAACCGGGTAAACCGGCATCAGCGGCGGGTGTGGGAAACGCTCATCCAGGTATTCCATGATGATGCGGGATTCATACAGGGTCAGTTCGCGATCGACCAGCGTAGGCACCGTCTGGTAAGGGTTGAGGTCAATCAGATCTTGCGGCAGGTTATCCATTTCGACCTGCTCGATCTCGACGCTGACACCTTTCTCCGCCAGTACGATACGTACTTGATGGCTAAAAATGTCGGTCGGGCCAGAGAACAGCGTCATTACCGAACGTTTGCGTTTGTTGGCAGCGACAGCCATGAAAACCTCCAAGTTATCTAGAAAATACTGCGAATAGCCAACTGACAGGCTGCTATCCTGAATAATCTTGCCGCAGGCCGGCAGCACGCAGCGCGACCCGAGCCCATGAAAAACCGGCCCAGGAGGTCAACTGCACGGCGAACAGGCGCAAAAGTGGGTGATAGTTTACCAGATTTTGCTTGTTTTGTGGGGACGGTGCGGCGAATTCATGTTGAATTGTCTGATCTGCCACAGATTTTAGTCGGGGACGGCGGATTTCAGGCATAAAAAAACCCGGTGAAGCACCGGGTTTTTTGCGTAAATCGCACTGCCGAAGCAGCGAAAATTAACGCTTGGAGAACTGCGGACGACGACGTGCTTTACGCAGGCCGACTTTCTTACGTTCAACCTGACGAGCGTCACGGGTGACGAAGCCAGCTTTACGCAGTTCAGAACGCAGAGTCTCATCGTACTCCATCAGTGCACGGGTGATACCGTGACGGATAGCGCCAGCTTGACCGGAGATACCACCACCTTTAACGGTGATGTACAGGTCCAGTTTGCCAACCATGTCGACCAGCTCCAGCGGCTGACGAACTACCATGCGGGCAGTTTCGCGACCGAAGTACTGTTCCAGGCTGCGCTGGTTGATAACGATGTTACCGTTGCCCGGCTTGATGAAGACGCGAGCGGCGGAGCTTTTGCGGCGACCAGTGCCGTAGTATTGATTTTCAGCCATTGCCATTAATCCCGATTAAATGTCCAGAACTTGCGGTTGCTGTGCCGCGTGATTGTGCTCGGTGCCCGCGTAAACTTTCAGTTTACGGAACATAGCACGACCCAGCGGGCCCTTTGGCAGCATGCCTTTAACCGCGATTTCAATCACGCGCTCAGGACGGCGGGCAATCATCTCTTCAAAGGTCGCTTGCTTGATACCACCGATGTGGCCGGTGTGGTGGTAGTACACTTTGTCTGTACGCTTGTTGCCGGTTACAGCAACTTTGTCAGCGTTCAGAACGATGATGTAATCACCGGTATCCACGTGCGGGGTGTATTCCGCTTTATGCTTGCCGCGCAGGCGACGAGCCAGTTCAGTAGCGAGACGGCCTAAAGTTTTACCATCTGCATCAACAACGTACCAGTCGCGTTTTACGGTTTCTGGTTTAGCTGTAAAAGTTTTCATTAGAAAGCTTACCCAATAATTAGTTACACGTTGGTGAACACCCAAACGCTCGAAAACAGTTGAGGCTCACACGACCATACAAGTCCAGCAAACCTACCCCTTCGAATAGCCATTGCCGGCACTATAAAGTTTTTGGGAAAAAAAACTTTGTTGTAACGTGGGGTCGCAAGATTATAGAGAAGTCGCTCACAAAGATCGAACGGTTTTTGAATGGAAAATAAATTTATCGCCGGCGGCAGGCAACCGGCGATAGGCCCGGCGGACTCAGGGCAGATGCGGCAGCTTGAGGTACTCTTCGCTCTGCATTTCCTGCAGGCGCGACAGGCAGCGCTGGTACTCGAACTTCAGCCTCTCCCCCTGGTAGATCTCGAACATCGACGCCTCGGCGCCGATCACCAGCTTGACGTGTCGCTCGTAAAATTCGTCCACCAGCGCCAGGAAGCGGCGCGCGGTATTCTCTTTCAGCGGCCCCATCACCTGCACATTATACAGGATCACGCTGTGATACAGCCGCGACAGCGCAATGTAGTCCAGCTGGCTGCGCGCCTCTTCGCACAGCGTGTGGAAATCCACCGCCAGCACGCCGTCCACCGAACGGATCGCCTGCAGCGGCCGATGGTTGATCTGCAGCACCGGCGCGTCCTCCCCCGCCTTGCCCGCCAGCTTGACGAACATCCGATCCAGGGTCGCGCGCGTCTGGTCGTTCAGCGGCGTCAGGTAGAGGTGCGCCTGGGTCAGGGTGCGCAGACGATAGTCGATGCCGGCATCGACGTTCATCACGTCGCAGTACTCATTGATCAGATCGATGGCCGGCAGGAAACGCGCCCGCTGCAGGCCGTTGCGGTACAGATCGTCCGGCGGGATGTTCGACGTGGCCACCAGCGTGATGCCGCGGGCGAACAGCGCCTGCAGCAGCGTGGCCAGCAGCATGGCGTCGGTGATGTCGGACACGAAGAATTCGTCGAAGCACAGTACGTCGGTTTCGGCCTTGAAGCCGTCGGCGACGATTTCCAGCGGGTTTTCCCGCCCTTGCAGTTCGGTCAGCTCTTCATGCACCCGCAGCATGAAGCGGTGGAAGTGCAGACGCATTTTGCGATCGCCCGGCAGGCTGTGGAAGAACATGTCCATCAGCCAGGTTTTGCCGCGCCCGACGCCGCCCCACATATACAGCCCCTGCACCGGACGCTGCGGCGCCGTTTCGCCGCCCTTGCCCAACAAACGGCTGAGCTTGCCGCGCAGCCCGCCCGCAGGCGCGCTCGCCGCGGGCTTTTGCAACAGAGCCTGATAAATGCGATCCAGTTGAGCGACGGCCCGGCGTTGAACCTCATCGGCCTGATATTCCCCCGCGTCCAGCGCCTGCTGGTAGCGAGATAACGGTGATAGTGCCTGCATCTGTTCGATGTTCCCTAAGAACGCTTAGAAATTATTTAGCCAACGTTAGCGGCAAGTTGATGCCGATTCGCACCGTTATCGCCACAAATGCCCGCTGCGGGCGCCGTTGAAAACCCTGTAAACACTGGGTGGAAGCGCATCAGGATTCCACTCGGACAAGGTTAACGGTTATAGTGGATATTATTAAGTGAAAAATCCCTGCGGAACAACGAAGTCAAAATAGGAGTCATCATGACCTGGGAGTATGCGCTGATTGGTTTGGTCGTCGGTATCGTGATTGGAGCGGTGGCGATGCGTTTTGGCAACCGTAAATTACGTCAACAACAAGTCCTGCAGAACGAGCTGGACAAGAGCAAAACCGAGCTGGAAGAGTACCGCCAGGAGCTGGTCGGCCACTTCGCCCGCAGCGCCGAGCTGCTGGACAACATGGCTCGCGATTATCGCCAGCTGTATCAGCATATGGCGAAAAGCTCCAACAACCTGCTGCCGGATCTGCCGATGCAGGAGAACCCGTTCCGCTATCGCCTGACCGAAGCGGAAGCGGACAACGATCAGGCGCCGGTGGAAATGCCGCGCGACTATTCTGAAGGGGCCTCCGGCCTGCTGCGCGGCCAAAGCGCACGCCGCGACTGATATTCCTTCTTCGCCCGCGGGGCCACCCGCGGGTTTATTCCCCCTTTGTGCCTTATTGACCTTCCTTCGCATTACCTTTACTGAACTTTGCACGCAAATTCACGGTCTTACCCTTCACTATGACAAGGTGATTGCCTTATCATCAAATTTTCATCGGCAGGTATTGAGAGAGTTATCATCAATGAAGAAAAAGTCTTTAATTCTTAGTGCATTGGCAATGAGCCTCGGCCTGGCGTTCAGCGCCGTACCGGTGGCCAACGCGGCCCTGCCCGTTGCCGTTCAGGGGCAGCCGCTGCCGAGCCTGGCGCCGATGCTGGAAAAAGTCTTGCCCGCCGTAGTGAGCGTGCATGTCGCAGGCACCCAGGTGCAGCGTCAACAGCTGCCGGAAGAGTTCAGACGCTTCTTCGGCCCCAATTTCCCCGGCCAACAGCAGAGCTCCCGCCCGTTTGAAGGGCTGGGTTCCGGCGTCATCATCGACGCCGCCAAAGGCTACGTGCTGACCAACAACCACGTCATCAACAACGCCGATAAAATCCGCGTGCAGTTGAACGACGGCCGCGAACTGGACGCCAAGCTGGTCGGCCGCGATGAGCAATCCGACATCGCCCTGCTGCAGCTCAGCGACACTAAAAACCTGACCGCCATCAAGATGGCCGATTCCGATCAGCTGCGCGTCGGCGACTTCGCCGTGGCGGTCGGCAACCCATTCGGCCTGGGCCAAACCGCTACCTCCGGCATTATCTCGGCGCTGGGGCGTTCCGGCCTGAATCTGGAAGGGCTGGAAAACTTCATTCAGACCGACGCCTCGATCAACCGCGGCAACTCCGGCGGCGCGTTGGTTAACCTGAACGGCGAGCTGATCGGCATCAATACCGCCATTCTGGCGCCGAGCGGCGGCAACGTCGGTATCGGTTTCGCCATTCCGAGCAATATGGCGCAGAACCTGAGCCAGCAGCTGATCGAATTCGGCGAAGTGAAACGCGGCCTGCTCGGCATCAAGGGCAGCGAAATGACCCCTGACATGGCCAAAGCCTTCAACACCGACGCGCAGCGCGGCGCCTTCGTCAGCGAAGTGCTGCCGAAATCCGCCGCCGCCAAGGCCGGCATCAAAGCCGGGGATATTCTGGTTTCCGTCGACGGCAAGCCGGTGAACAGCTTCGCCGAGCTGCGCGCCAAGGTCGGCACCACTGCGCCGGGCAAAACCCTCAAAGTGGGCCTGCTGCGCGACGGCAAACCGCAGGAAGTCTCGGTCACGCTGGACAACAGCGAGAGCGCCTCGACCAATGCCGAAACCCTGTCGCCGGCGCTGCAGGGCGTTTCCCTCAGCAACGGTGCGCTGCCGAGCGGCGACAAGGGCGTGAAGGTAGAGAACGTGGATAAAGGCTCGACGGCGGCGCAAATCGGCCTGCAAAAAGGCGACGTGATCATCGGCGTCAACCGCCAGCGCGTGGACAGCATTACCGCGCTGCGCAAGGTGCTGGAAGCCAAACCACCGGTGATGGCGCTCAATATCGTGCGCGGTACCGAAACCATTTATCTGCTGCTGCGTTAATTTGTGCAAAAACCGGGCTCGGTGACATACTGCGCCCGGTTAACTCATGCTATCCTCCGAACATCGTTCACCACACCACGAAAACTCCATGTTTGCTAAGCTCTTGCGTTCTGTCGTTATCGGTCTCATCGTTGCCGGCCTGTTGTTGGCTGCCCTGCCCATGCTGCGCTCTTCCAACGGCCTGTTTGCAGAGAAAACCGAGAATACCAGCGACGAAACGCCGGTGAGCTACAACAAGGCAGTGCGCCGCGCCGCACCCGCCGTGGTGAACATCTACAACCGCAACCTGAACGGCGCCGCCAACGTGCTGTCGCTCGGTTCCGGCGTGATCATGAACGAACGCGGCTATATCATCACCAACCGCCACGTGATCAAAGACGCCCAGCAGATCACCGTGGTGTTGCAGGACGGCCGCCGCTACGAAGCGCTGCTGGTCGGCTCCGACGGCCTGACCGATTTGGCGGTGCTGAAGATCGATCCCGGCAACCTGCCGGTGATCCCGACCAACAAAAACCGCGTTGCCCACGTCGGCGACGTGGTGCTGGCTATCGGCAACCCGTATAACCTGGGGCAGACCGTCACTCAGGGCATCCTCAGCGCCACCGGGCGCATCAGTATGAGCACCACCGGCCGACAGACTTTCCTACAGACCGACGCTTCAATCAACCGCGGCAACTCCGGCGGCGCGCTGGTCAACTCGCTGGGCGAGCTGATCGGCATCAACACCCTGACCTATGACAAAATCACCGACGGCGAAACGCCGGAGGGCCTCGGCTTCGCCATTCCGATCGAACTGGCCACCAAAATCATGGACAAGCTGATCCGCGACGGCCGCGTGATCCGTGGCTATTTCGGCATTCAGGGTAAGGAGATCATTCCGCTGCGCTCCTCCAATTCCGGCATCGATCGCCTGCAGGGCATCATCGTGACCGAAATTACGCCGAACGGCCCGGCGAGCAGCGCCGGTTTCCAGATCAACGACATCATCATCAACGTGGATAACAAACCGGCGGTGTCCGTGCTGGAGACCATGGATCAGGTCGCGGAGATCAGGCCGGGCACCGAGATACCGGTTATCGTACTGCGCGACGGCAAACGCATTACGTTGAAAATGACGGTGGGTGAATTCCCGGAAGACAGCAATTAAAAAAAGGGCCGGCATTGATAGCCGGCCCTTTGATTTTCATCCTGCCGACGCAACCGCGCCGGCGCTAATCACTTACTCGCCTTTCACGCGCTCGATGTTCGCACCCAGCGCGCGCAGCTTGTCTTCAATACGCTCATAGCCGCGATCGATGTGGTAGATGCGATCGACGACGGTCACGCCGTCGGCGATGCAGCCGGCGATCACCAGGCTGGCGGAAGCGCGCAGATCGGTCGCCATTACCTGAGCGCCGGACAGCTGCTCAACGCCGTGGCAGATCACGGTGTTGCTCTCGATTTCCGCGTGCGCGCCCATGCGGATCAGTTCCGGCACGTGCATGAAGCGGTTTTCGAAGATGGTCTCGGTGATGACGCCGGTGCCTTCCGCCACCAGGTTCAGCAGGCTGAACTGGGCCTGCATGTCGGTCGGGAAGCCCGGGTGCGGCGCGGTGCGCACGGTGACCGCTTTCGGGCGTTTGCCGTGCATGTCCAGGCTGATCCAGTCTTCACCCACTTCGATATCGGCACCGGCTTCGCGCAGCTTGGCCAGCACCGCATCCAGCGTGTCCGGACGGGTGTTGCGGCACATCACTTTGCCGCCGGAAACCGCGGCGGCGATCAGGAAGGTGCCGGTCTCGATGCGGTCAGGCAGCACGCGGTACACGCCGCCGCCCAGACGCTCGACGCCCTCGATGGTGATTTTGTCACTGCCGGCGCCGCTGATCTTCGCGCCCAGCGTGTTGAGGAAGTTGGCGGTATCGACAATTTCCGGCTCACGCGCGGCGTTCTCGATAACGGTGGTGCCGGTCGCCAGGGTCGCGGCGCTCATGATGGTCACGGTCGCGCCCACGCTCACCTTGTCCATGACGATGTGCGCGCCCTTCAGGCGGCCCTCGACGGACGCCTTGACGTAACCTTCTTCCAGCTTGATCTCGGCACCCAACTGCTCCAGGCCGGTGATGTGCAGATCGACCGGACGCGCGCCGATCGCGCAGCCGCCCGGCAGGGAAACCTGGCCGCGGCCAAAGCGCGCCACCAGTGGCCCCAGCGCCCAGATGGATGCGCGCATGGTTTTCACCAGATCGTAAGGGGCACAGAACTCGTTCACACCGCTGGCGTCCACGAAGACCGAACCGTTGCGCTCAATCTTGGTACCCAGCTGGTTGAGTAGTTTAATGGTGGTGTCGATGTCCTTCAGCTTAGGGACATTCTGCAGTTCGACCGGCTCTTCCGCCAACAGGGCGGCGAACAGGATCGGCAGGGCGGCGTTTTTGGCCCCGGAAATAGACACTTCACCGCTCAGGCGAGTCCGACCCTGCACACGAAATTTATCCATCTGACTACTCTCTGTTATCTAATCTGAAGCTGCCCGCCCGGCAGGGCAAACAGCCTTAAAATCCGTTGAGTTTGCGGTCTCGCTGCCACTCTTCAGGGGTGTACGCCTTGATAGACAAGGCATGAATGCGGTTGTCCGCAATGTATTCCATCAGCGGTGCGTAAACCGTCTGCTGTTTTTTGACGCGGCTCATACCGGCGAACAGTTCACCGACCACGATCGCCTGAAAATGGCTGCCGTCGCCCGTCACATGTACTTCATCCAGTGCCAATGCCTGCATCAGCACGTCTTTAATCTCGTTGGTTTCCATAGTATCCAGTTCTGCCGCTAAAGGATCATAAACAGCCTAGTATCTTAGTGGAATACGATGTTTTCTTAAACTAAAGAAAAAGCCCCTGCGTAACAGGGGCTTTGTATCGTTTTACCACGCAAGGGCGGCGTAAAACGCCGCTAACCGGCGGTATCGACAGGCATTATCGCCTGCAGGTTGTAGAGCGCGATCAGCGTTTTCAGGCGCTCGGTGGCGCCGAAAATTTTTAGCGCTACGCCGCGCTCGCGCTGCTCTTCCTGCAGATGCAGCAACAGCGCCAGCCCGGCGGAGTCCACGCGCTCCAGTTGCGCCACGTCGATCGCGGTTTTATCCGCCATCAGCGCGTCGCGCTGCCGCCACAGCGGCTGCAGCGTTTCCCGGTCCAGTTCACCGCGCAGGATCAGCGTCTGCTGCTGTGATTCGAAGCTGAGCGCTGCCGACATCAGTTTTTCTTGTCCAGCGTAATAGGCTGCGCGGCGGCGGCCTGCAGCTGTTTGGTCAGGCCATCGATGCCCTGAGTACGCAGCGTGGACGCCCACTCGTTCTGCTTGGTGGTGATCATGCTGACGCCTTCGGCGATCATGTCATACGCCTGCCAATAGCCGGTTTTGCTGTTCTTGCGCCATTGGAAATCCAGACGCACCGGCGGGCGGCCGCCGTTGTCGATGATGGTGACGCGAATGGCCACGATGTCGGCATTGCCCAGCGGCTGTTCAGGCGCGATCTGGTAAGTCTGGCCGTGGTACATCGCCAGCGCCTGGCCGTAAGCCTGCTCCAGGTAAGACTGGAAGGCGGTGAAGTAGGCTTCGCGCTGCGCAGGCGTCGCGTCTTTGTAGTAACGGCCCAGCACCAGCGCGCCGGCGTATTTCACCTGCACGAACGGCATCAGTTCCTGATGCACGATGGAGCGCAGGTAGTTCGGGTCCTGCTTGATCTTCGGCTGTTCGTTCTTCAAACGGCTGAAGGTCTTCTGCGCCGCGTCTTGCATCATGCTGTAAGGATTGGTTTGGTCGGCTGCGCTCGCCAGCGGTGCAACCACCAGCAGAGCCACCATCAGTAAACGTTTAAACATGCAGGTATCCTCTCTTAATGACTTGGAACAGCGGGTTGCGGTGCGGCGCCGGCAGCCGGCTCAGCGGCCGCGTCTCCCGATTTGGCGCTGTCCTGACCGCCGCTTTTATACAGGAACTGGCCGATCAGATCTTCCAGAACCATGGCTGACTTGGTGTCCTGGATGGTGCCGCCATCTTTCAGAATGGTGGTGCCCATGTCAGGATCTTCGAAGCCCACGTTAAGCGCCAGATATTGCTCGCCCAGCAGGCCGGAGGTGCGGATCGCCAGCGAGCTGGTATCCGGGATTTGGTCGTACTTTTTCTGGATATCCAGCGCCACGCGCGGCGTGTAGGTTTTCGGATCGAGCTCTATGTCCGCCACGCGGCCGATCACCACGCCACCGATCTTCACCGGCGAACGCGGTTTCAGGCCGCCGATGTTGTCGAACGTCGCGTAAATGCGGTAGGTCGGCTCGCTGCCGATCGATTTAAGGTTCGCCACCTGCAGGCAGATAAACACGATGGCGCACAGCGCGATCAGCATAAATGCCCCAACCCAGATTTCACTCTTCTTCGTTTGCATCGAATCAATTCCCAAACATCAGTGCTGTCAGCACGAAATCCAATCCCAACACCGCCAGTGACGAATGCACCACGGTACGCGTCGTCGCCCGGCTAATCCCTTCAGAGGTAGGCACGGCGTCGTACCCGTTGAAAATGGCAATCCAGGTTACGGTAATGGCGAATACCACGCTTTTGATCAGGCAGTTGAGCAGATCTTTTTTCCACTCCACGGCGCCCTGCATCGCCGACCAGAAGAAGCCGCTGTCGATGCCCTTCCAGTCCACGCCGACCACCGAGCCGCCCCAGATGCCGATCGCCACGAAAATGATGGTCAACAGCGGCATGCTGATGAGCCCCGCCCAGAAGCGCGGCGCCACGATGCGCCGCAGCGGATCGACCGCCATCATTTCCAGGCTGGAGATCTGCTCCGTCGCCTTCATCAGGCCGATTTCCGCCGTGAGCGCGGAACCGGCGCGGCCGGCGAACAGCAGCGCCGTCACCACCGGCCCCAGTTCGCGCAGCAGCGACAGCGCCACCATCATGCCGAGGCTGGCCTCGGCGCTGTAGGTGGTGAGCACGATATAGCCCTGCAGGCCCAGCACCATGCCGATGAACAGCCCGGAGACCATGATGATCAGCAGCGACTGCACGCCGACGCTGTAGAGCTGTTTCAACAACAGCGGCCACTGCTTGCCGGGTTCCGGCCGGCCAATCAACGCGTTGAACAGCATCAACCCGGCGCGGCCGAAGCTGGCGCTGGTGTTGATGCCACTGCGCCCCAAGGACGCTAACGCTCTTAATAACATGAGCTTATTTACTCCCTAAGCCTAGCAGTTCGGTCTGATAATCCCCGGCCGGATAGCGGAACGGCACCGGCCCATCCGCTATACCATCCAGGAACTGGCGCACGCGCGCATCAGGATTGTTCTGCAATTGCTGCGTGGTGCCTTCGGCGATCACCCGGTGATCGGCCACGATGTAGGCGTAGTCGGCGATGCTCAGCACCTCCGGCACGTCGTGCGACACCACGATGCAGGTAATGCCCAGCGCATGGTTCAGCTCATCGATCAGCTTGACCAGCACCCCCATGGTGATCGGATCCTGGCCGACGAAGGGTTCGTCGAACATGATCATCTCAGGGTCCAGCGCGATCGCGCGCGCCAACGCCGCCCGGCGCGCCATGCCGCCGGAAAGCTCATTGGGCATCAGCTGGGCCGCGCCACGCAGCCCTACCGCCTCCAGCTTCATCAGCACCGTGCTGCGCAGCAGGGGTTCAGGCAGGTTGCTGTGCTCGCGCAGCGGGTAGGCCACGTTTTCGAATACGGTCAAATCGGTGAACAGCGCGCCCGACTGGAACAGCATGCTCATCTTTTTGCGCGCGTCGTATAACTGACGGCGGGACAACGCGGGAATGTTGTCGCCGTCGAACCAAATCTCCCCGCTGTCCGGCGTCAGCTGGCCGCCAATCAGGCGCAGCAGCGTGGTTTTGCCGATGCCCGATGGCCCCATGATTGCCGTGACCTTGCCTCGGGGCACCGTCAGGTTGATGTCTTCAAATATCCGCCGGTCGCCGCGCGAGAAGCTCATGTCACGCACTTCGACCAAATTATCTGCCTTATGGAGCATGTTAATGGACCCTTTACGACTCATCTGTTGCTGAATCTACCCGTGATGTTAAAGCAATGGGCGCAATCCGTCTCATCTTTACAAAAACTTACTGCCATTTCGCGCCCAATGGTGCCATTGGTTTTACTTTTCCGCGCCACCCGGTCAAAATTGGCGCCATAACGAAAAAAAACGAAACTGTTCAACTATTAGCCGGGAAAAACCGTTGCTGTAGCTCTAGCGCGCGCAACGGAGGGCAAGCAATACCGCCGCATTGACGGCTTTAACCAACGAACCGGGATAATACCCGACAAAGGACCCTGCATGTTTCTCGCGATAGCATTATTAATCGTTGGTTTATTTCTACTGGTGTATGGTGCAGACCGCTTAGTTTATGGTGCTGCCGTGATTTCCCGCTCGCTCGGCGTCCCGCCGTTGATCATCGGCATGACCATCGTCGGCATCGGCACTTCGCTGCCGGAGCTGATCGTGTCCACCACCGCCGCGCTGAACGGGCAGATAGATATGGCCGTTGGCAACGTATTAGGTTCCAACATTACCAACATTTTATTGATCCTGGGCGTGGCGGCGCTGATTCACCCGCTGGCCGCGCGCTCCGAGATACTGCGGCGCGAACTGCCGCTGATGTTAGCGGTCACAGTATTGTGCGGTTTCGTGTTGATGGACGGCACCCTGAGCAGGCTGGACGGCGTGCTGCTGCTGGCCGCCGCCGCCGGCTTCATCCTGCTGATGCTGAAAATCGCCCGGCTGGCGCAGCGCGAGGGCAGCGACAGCCTGACCATGGAACAGATCGCCGAGCTGCCGCAGGACAGCAGCAACACCGTGGCGGTGCTGTGGCTGGTGTTGGCGTTTATCATTCTGCCGCTCTCTTCCAGGATGGTGGTCGATAACGCGACGGTGATTGCGCACTATTTCGGCCTGAGCGAACTGGTGGTCGGGTTGACCATTATCGCCATCGGCACCAGCCTGCCCGAACTGGCCACCTCCATCGCCGGGGCGCTGAAGGGCGAGGATGATATGGCGATTGGTAATATCATCGGCTCCAATATTTTCAACACGGTGATCGTGCTGGGCGTCCCCGCCCTGCTATCGCCGGGTAGCGTGGACACCGCCGCCTTCCAGCGCGATTACTGGGTGATGCTGGCGGCCAGCGTGCTGCTGAGCGTGCTGTGCATCGGCCGCAAACACCGCATCGGCCACCTGGCGGGCGCGCTGTTATTATGCGGCTTTATTGCGTATCTTGCGGTGCTGTTCTTTAACCCTTTCAGTACTTTCGGCTAAACCGACGGGAATGAGTATGTCGAACATTGAGTTGCAACCGGGCTTCGATTTTCAGCAGGCCGGCAAAGAAGTGCTTCAGATAGAGCGTGAAGGGCTGGCTCAGCTCGACAGCTACATCAACGCAGACTTCACCCGCGCCTGCGAAACGATCGCCGCCTGCGGCGGCAAAGTGGTGGTGATGGGCATGGGCAAATCCGGCCATATCGGCTGCAAGATCGCCGCGACCTTCGCCAGCACCGGCACCCCCTCATTCTTCGTTCACCCGGCGGAGGCCAGCCATGGCGATTTGGGCATGGTCACCCCGCAGGACATCGTGCTCGCCATCTCCAACTCCGGCGAGTCCAGCGAGATCCTGGCGCTGATCCCAGTATTGAAACGCCAGCAGATCACCCTCATCTGTATGACTAACAATCCGGAAAGCTCGATGGGCAAAGCGGCGGATATCCACCTGTGCATCAAGGTGCCGCAGGAAGCCTGCCCGCTGGGGCTGGCGCCGACCACCAGCACCACCGCCACGCTGGTGATGGGCGATGCGCTGGCCGTCGCGCTGCTGAAAGCGCGCGGTTTCACGCCGGAAGATTTCGCGCTGTCGCATCCGGGTGGCGCACTCGGCCGCAAACTGCTGCTGCGGGTTAGCGATATCATGCACAGCGGCGACGAAATGCCCCACGTCAGCGCCGACGCCTCGTTGCGCGACGCGCTGCTGGAAATTACCCGAAAAAATCTGGGCCTGACGGTGATTTGCGACGATCTGATGAAAATCGCCGGCATCTTCACCGATGGCGACCTGCGCCGGGTGTTCGACATGGGCATCAACCTGCACGAGGCGAAGATCGCCGATGTCATGACGCCGGGCGGCGTGCGGGTGCGCCCCAATATTCTGGCGGTCGATGCATTGAACCTGATGCAACAACGCCACATCACCGCGCTGCTGGTTGCCGATGGCGACCAGTTGCTGGGTGTGGTACATATGCATGACATGCTGCGCGCCGGCGTCGTTTAATTAAGGAATAGAACGGAATGGGTATGGTAGAAACCTGCTACGGGCCGGTAGAACAAGAGGTTATGGCGCGTGCCGGGAACATCCGCCTGTTGATTTGCGACGTTGACGGCGTGCTGTCGGACGGCCTGATCTTCATGGGCAACAACGGTGAAGAACTGAAGGCGTTCAACGTGCGCGACGGTTACGGCATCCGCTGCTTGAAAACCTCGGACATCGAAGTGGCGATCATCACCGGCCGCTCCGCCAAGCTGCTGGAAGACCGCGCGCAGACGCTCGGTATCACCCATCTGTATCAGGGGCAATCCGATAAGCTTTTGGCCTTCCGCGAACTGTTGGATAAACTGTCGTTAACGGCGGATCAGGTCGCCTATATCGGCGATGACCTGATCGACTGGCCGGTGATGGCGCAGGTCGGCCTGGCGGTCGCGGTGGCGGACGCCCACCCGCTGTTGACGCCGCGCGCCCACTACGTCACCCGCATTGCCGGCGGCCGCGGCGCGGTGCGCGAACTGTGCGACATCATTCTTTTGGCTCAAAATAAGCTGGAGGACGCCAAAGGGCTGTCGATATGAGTAAAACCAAACTGTGGATCACCATCCTGTTGACGGTGATCGTTCTGGCGCTGATCGGCTGGAACATGACGGACTTCAGCGACGAGACGGCCCCTGGCCCGGTCAACGATCAGGATCCGACTTACCAGAGCCAGCACACGGTCACCGTGGTGTACAACCCGGCCGGCAAGCTGAATTACAAACTGGTGGCGGAAGACGCGAAGTATTACACCGCCGGCGAGCTGAGCTGGTTCACCCAGCCGGTGATGACGCTGTTCGATGAGAATGCGGTGGCCACCTGGTCAGTTCGCGCCGATCGCGCCAAACTGACTAAAGACCGGATGCTGTATCTGTATGGTCACGTCGAGGTAAACAGCCTGACCACCACCTCGCAGCTGGAAAAAATTAAGACGGACAACGCTCAGGTAAACCTGGTCACCCAGGACGTCACCTCCGATGACGAAGTCACGCTTTACGGGACCAATTTTACCTCTAACGGCATGAAAATGCGTGGGAACCTGCGGACCAAAACCGCTGAGCTGATTGATAAGGTTAAGACCAACTATGAAATTCAGAACCAAAAACCAACTCCGTAACCTGTTGCTCGGCAGCTTAGTTTTGGCCGCCAGCGCCCCCGCACTGGCGCTGAAATCCGACTCCAGCCAGCCGGTGAGCATCGACTCGCTCAAGCAGTCGTTGGACATGCAAAGCAACGTCAGTACCTTCACCGACAACGTGGTGATCAAGCAAGGCACCATCGATATTCGTGCCGACAAGGTGGTGGTCACCCGTCCGGGCGGAGATCAGAATAAGACCTATATTGAAGCGTTCGGCAACCCGGTAACCTTCTACCAGATGCAGGACAGCGGCAAGCCGGTCAAAGGCCACGCGCAGAAAGTGCGTTACGACGTGGCGACCCAGCTGGTGACCCTGACGGGCAACGCCTATCTGGAGCAGCTCGACAGCAACGTGAAAGGCGATCGCATCACCTATCTGGTGCAACAGCAGCAAATGCAGGCGTTCAGCGATAAAGGCAAACGCGTGACAACGGTTCTGGTACCGTCGCAGTTGCAAGACAAAAACGGGCAAAAAAAGAGTAACTAATCACTTATGGCAACACTCATCGCAGAAAACCTGGCGAAAGCCTACAAGGGCCGTAAAGTTGTCGAAGACGTCAGCCTGAAAGTGAAATCCGGCGAGATCGTCGGCCTGCTCGGGCCGAACGGCGCCGGTAAAACCACCACCTTCTACATGGTGGTCGGCATCGTGCCGCGCGACGCCGGGCGCATCGTGATCGACGAAGAAGACATCAGCCTGCTGCCGCTGCACGCCCGCGCGCGCCGCGGCATCGGATACCTGCCGCAGGAAGCGTCGATCTTCCGCCGCCTGAGCGTGTACGACAACCTGATGGCGGTGCTGGAGATTCGCCCCGACCTCACCAGCGAACAACGCGAAGACCGCGCCAAAGAGCTGATGGAAGAGTTCCACATCTCCCATCTGCGCGACAGCCTCGGCCAGGCGCTGTCCGGCGGTGAACGCCGCCGCGTCGAAATCGCCCGCGCGCTGGCGGCCAACCCGAAATTCATTCTGCTGGACGAACCCTTCGCCGGGGTGGATCCGATTTCCGTTATCGACATCAAAAAAATCATCGAGCACCTGCGTGACAGCGGCCTGGGCGTGCTGATCACCGACCACAACGTGCGCGAGACGCTGGACGTATGTGAACGCGCCTACATCGTCAGCCAGGGCAAACTGATTGCCCACGGCACGCCGGATGCTATTCTGGCCGACGAGCAGGTTAAACGCGTTTATCTGGGCGAAGAGTTCCGCCTCTGAGCGCCGGCGCGCCCTGCGGGGCGACACCGTTAACGGAAGTAGACAGAAGACTATGAAGCAAGGTTTGCAACTCAGGCTCAGCCAACAGCTGGCCATGACTCCTCAGCTCCAGCAGGCGATCCGCCTGCTGCAGTTGTCCACGCTTGAGCTTCAGCAAGAGATCCAGCTGGCGCTGGAGAGCAATCCACTGCTTGAACAGACCGATCTGCACGACGAAATCGACGCCAAAGAAACCCAGGAAACCGAGGGGCTCGATACCCGCGAGGCGCTGGAACAAAAAGACATGCCGGAAGAGCTGCCGCTGGACGCCACCTGGGATGAGATCTACACCGCCGGCACGCCGTCAGGCACCGGCACCGACTACAGCGACGACGAGCTGCCGGTCTATCAGGGCGAGACTACCCAAACGCTGCAGGATTACCTGATGTGGCAGGTGGATCTGACGCCGTTCTCCGATACCGACGCCGCCATCGCCACCTCCATCGTCGACGCGGTGGACGACACCGGTTATCTCACCGTGCCGCTGGAAGACATTCTGGAAAGCCTGGGCGACGAGAACGTGACCCTCGAGGAAGTCGAGGCGGTGTTGAAGCGCGTGCAGCGTTTCGATCCGATCGGCGTCGCCGCGCGCGATCTGCGCGATTGCCTGCTGGTGCAGCTCTCCCAATACGCCAAAGACACCCCTTATCTGGCCGAAGCGCGGCTGATCATCAGCGACCATCTGGATCTGTTGGCCAACCACGACTTTCGCAGCCTGATGCGATCAACCCGGCTAAAAGAAGATACACTGAAAGAAGCGATGCTGCTGATTCAGTCGCTCGATCCGCGCCCGGGGCAGTCGATCAATACCGGCGAATCGGAGTACGTGATCCCGGACGTGCTGGTGCGCAAGACGCAGAACACGTGGACGGTCGAGCTTAACGGCGACAGCATACCGCGTTTGAAGATCAATCAGCAGTACGCCGCGCTGGGCAACAACGCCCGCAGCGAAGCCGACGGCCAGTTCATCCGCAGCAACCTGCAGGAAGCCAAGTGGCTGATTAAAAGCCTGGAGAGCCGCAACGAGACGCTGCTGAAGGTCACCCGCTGCATCGTCAGCCAACAGCAGGCGTTCTTCGAGCAAGGCGAAGAGTTTATGAAACCCATGGTGTTGGCGGATATCGCCCAGGCCGTGGAGATGCATGAATCGACGATCTCGCGCGTCACCACGCAGAAGTTTCTGCACAGCCCGCGCGGCATTTTCGAATTGAAATATTTCTTCTCCAGCCACGTGAATACCGACAGCGGCGGCGAAGCCTCCTCGACGGCGATCCGCGCGTTGGTGAAGAAATTGATTGCGGCGGAAAACCCCGCCAAACCACTCAGCGACAGCAAGCTGGCCACCCTGCTTTCCGATCAGGGGATCATCGTGGCGCGGCGCACCGTCGCCAAGTACCGAGAGTCTTTGTCCATCCCGCCGTCGAACCAGCGTAAACAGTTGGTTTGACCTCTATTGAGAAGGAAGACACTATGCAGCTCAACATTACCGGACACCACATCGAAATCACCGATCCGTTGCGCGAGTTCGTGAACAACAAGTTCGCCAAACTCGAACAGTATTTTGATCGCATCAATCAGGTGTATGTTGTATTAAGTGTGGAAAAAGTGCAGCAAATTGCGGAAGCAACGGTGCACGTGAATGGAGGCGAGTTGCACGCCACCTCGGAAGACGAGAATATGTATGCCGCAATTGATACGCTGATCGACAAATTGGCACGTCAATTGAACAAACATAAAGACAAATTGAAGCAACACTGACACCCTAACCCATTCCGTGAGGTTGCCTCCGTCGCAGCCTCGCCCTTCGGCGCGTGACCCGCATGGGTGACGCGCCGAACGGTAATCAGGGTTAAAACCGACGAAAAACCGCCTTGCCGGGTGCGCCCGGCGGCGCGGTTTTAAGTGAAGATGAGATGAACAACGAATATATGCAATTAAGCTCGGTGTTAAACATCGAGTGCACCAAAAGCTCGGTACACTGCACCAGCAAGAAGCGGGCTTTGGAAATTATCAGCGAACTGGCCGCCAAACAGCTCAATCTGCCTTCGCAGGTGGTGTTTGACGCGGTTCTCACCCGGGAGCGCATGGGCAGCACCGGTATCGGCAACGGTATCGCCATTCCCCACGGCAAACTGGAAGAGGACACACTGCGGGCCGTTGGCGTGTTTATCCGTCTCGACCAACCCATCGCTTTCGACGCTATCGACAACCAGCCGGTCGACCTGCTGTTCGCGCTGCTGGTGCCTGCCGATCAGTGCAAAACCCATTTGCATACCCTGTCGCTGGTCGCCAAACGCCTGGCCGACAAAACCGTATGCCGCCGTCTGCGCGCCGCGCAGAGCGACGAAGAGCTTTACCAAATCATCACCGAGTGAGGCCCGGCCGGCGTGACTTCCAGCCCGGATAACGCTACTGTTTCACGATGATGGATCCGGCTGCGGCCGGAATAACAAAGTTTCCACCGGTGGCGATGAACGCCGCCGCGATGCCAGGGGAGTTGCCACATGGTGCTGATGATTGTCAGCGGCCGTTCCGGTTCCGGAAAATCCGTCGCCTTGCGGGCGCTGGAAGACATGGGTTTTTACTGCGTTGACAACCTGCCGGTGGTGCTGCTGCCGCAGCTCGCCAACACGCTGGCGGAACGCAATATCTCCGCGGCGGTCAGCATCGACGTGCGCAACATGCCGGAATCGCCGGAAGTGTTCGAATACGCGATGACTCAGCTGCCGGACAGCTTCTCGCCGCAGCTGCTGTTCCTCGACGCCGATCGCAACACGCTGATCCGCCGTTACAGCGACACCCGCCGCCTGCATCCGCTCTCCAGCAAGAACCTGTCGCTGGAAAGCGCCATCGACGAAGAGAGCGATCTGCTCGAACCGCTGCGCTCGCGGGCTGACCTGATTATCGACACCTCGGAAATGTCGGTGCACGAACTGGCCGAAATGCTGCGCACCCGCCTGCTGGGTAAGCGTGAGCGCGAGCTGACCATGGTGTTCGAATCCTTCGGTTTCAAACACGGCATCCCGATCGACGCCGACTACGTGTTCGACGTGCGCTTCCTGCCTAACCCGCACTGGGATCCGAAGCTGCGGCCGATGACCGGTCTGGACAAGCCGGTCGCGTCGTTCCTCGATCGCCATACCGAAGTGCATAACTTTATTTACCAGACCCGCAGCTATCTGGAACAGTGGCTGCCGATGCTGGAAACCAACAACCGCAGCTACCTGACGGTCGCCATCGGCTGTACCGGCGGCAAACACCGTTCGGTGTACGTGGCGGAACAGCTGGCCGATTACTTCCGCTCGCGCGGCAAGAACGTGCAATCGCGCCACCGCACGCTGGAAAAGCGCAAACAATGACGGTCAAACAGACGGTTGAAATCAAAAACAAGCTGGGCATGCACGCGCGCCCGGCGATGAAACTGTTCGAACTGGTGCAAAGCTTCGACGCCGAAGTGATGCTGCGCAACGAAAGCGGCACCGAAGCCGAAGCCAGCAGCGTCATCGCGCTGCTGATGCTGGACTCCGCCCAGGGTCGGCACATCGAAGTCGAAGCGACCGGCCCCGATGAAGTCAACGCGCTGGCGGCGGTGGTCGAGCTGTTCAACTCCGGGTTTGATGAAGATTAGCCGCTGAAGCCCTCTCGCGAATGCGTCGTACCGGCGCGTTCGTTCCCTTTGCCTCCTATCCCTGACACAACCTCCCGCTTTTCACTTTGCGTACCCGCTTCCAAAATCAGCAGTAACTGCCTGTAAATGCGAGGCATGGATTTACCATCACGGCGCTAACCGCAATAGTGTGCCACGACAGAAACGGGCTGCAGCCGGGTATTTCCCTCTCACTGCGAGCGGGGATGATAAGTTTACAATTTGTGAACACCTAAGGCAGCCGCTATAATGTTCACCAGGCAGGAATCGAGGGAACGATGCATATCATTTCCAGGGAACCGTTCAATAACGCAACGAAGCAATACCCTAATGAAGCCGCTGCTCTCGAGGCCATTTATAAAACGTTGCGACGCGGCGAGTTCCGCACGCCGGACGAGTTAAAAGCGCTTTTTCCTTCGCTCGATCGTATGAAATACAAAGAGAAATGGTGGGTCATTGACGTCGGCGGCAACCACCTGCGAATTTTGTTCTTTGCCAGCTTTGAGACACAGAAAGTATTCATAAAGCACATTGTTAGCCACGCCGAGTACGACAAGCTGATGCAGCACTATCGAAGGAGTTCATCATGATTACAGATGCCATTAAGGCCGCCGATGCGCTGCTGCGCGCCGTGCCCTTATTGCAGGGCAGCGGTTCTCAGCAAGACTACCGGGAAGCGCTCGAATTGGTGGAATATCTGCTGGAAAACGATGAACACCATCCGCTGATTGACATGCTGGCAAAAAAGATCGCCGAATATGAAGATAACGGCGCCGAGTTTACCGCATTCAACCAGCGTATCGCCCAACTCCCGCAGGGGGTGGCCGCGCTTCGCGTATTGATGGAACAGCACCAACTCAGCCAAAGTGATTTTGAACATGAGATCGGCAAAAAGTCGTTGGTCAACCAAATCCTAAGCGGCAAAAGATCGCTGACCATTCCGCACATTATGGCGCTGGCCAAACGCTTCAATCTGCCCCCGGCCCTCTTTCTGCCGGAAGCAGATTAGCCCCCTTAACTCCGGCTCAGGCAGTCCAGCGCCACCGCTTTAAAGCTGTCGAAGCTGTCGCTGCCCAACAGGCGGCTCATTGAGCGTTCACGCACGAAGGTGACGAACAGCTCGTAGATCGCCATCGCCTCTTCATAGTCGCTCTTGCTGATCGCCAGCAGGAAAATCACGTGCGCGACCTCGCCTTCTCCCCAGGCGACGCCCTGCGGCGCCAACAGTGTCACCACCACGGTCTTTTTGGCCAGCAGCCCCAGCGAGTGCGGCAGCGCGATGCCCTCGCCCAGCAGCGTGGAAACGATCGCCTCGCGTTCGACCAGCGACGGATAGAAGTCCGCGCCGACGTACCCTTCCCGCTCCAGCTGGCCGCACACCCGGCTGAACAGCTCCGCCTGCGTCAACGGCTCGTTGAGCACCATGAAATGCTCGGCGTCGAAGAACTTCTCCAGCATGTACGGTCGGGTGCGATCCACCAGCACCAGCTTGCCCAGTTGCTCCAGTTGGTAATCGGTCGGGAACGGCGACATCACCACCACCGGCTTGTTCTTTTCGCCGATGCGGGCGTTGGAAATCACGAAGTCTTCATCGATATGCTCAAGCATCTCGTAATCGCGCAGCGAGACAATGCGCGTCATCACCAGCTGCGGATACTTGCGCGCAATCTGCGCCTGGATCATGCGCACCGTCGAGTTGCCGGTATCGCACACCAGCATCACCTGCGGGTGGCGCTCATAACCGATGTTGTAATGCCGCTCCAGCCCCACGCCGATGTGCAGCACCAGATAGCCGATTTCGTTCTCGCTCAGGGTATAGGGGGTGTATTTGCCCCAGCTGGAGACCGCCGCCAGCGTCACGTCGTAAGCCATCGGATAGTGCTGCTTGATGTTGGCCAACAGCGGATTGGGGATATTGATCTGGTATTTCACCCGCGTAATCATGGTCTTGATATGGGTGAGCAGATCGGCCCGCAGCTGCTCGTCGCCCTGCAGGTTGTAGTTATAGTGTGCGTTGATGTAGGACAGGATGTAGTCCACCAGCGCTTCTTCATCGTCGGCGTTGATCTCGGTCGGCTGCACGTCCTGCACGCGCCGTGCGGCAATGTTGACCCGCAAATAGGCCTCTTCGGCCATCGAGATCTCTTTACCGGAGGCCGAACGCAGCTCCGCCGCCAGGCGGGTCGACACCTGACGCACCGCGTCGTCGCCGTCTTCCACCTCGAAGTCCGGCAGCGGATAGCCGTCGTTGATGCGCCGCAGCGCCACCGCGCAGTAGAAGATCAGGTACTGCTCGCCCTCGTCGGTCAGGCGAATGGCATATTGCGACAGCAGCGGGTGCAGCAATCCGGCGAACGCCGCTACCTGCGGCTGCAGCAGGATCTCGTTGTTGAGCAGCGGGTTCTCGGCGTCGGCCAGCTGCAGCTGGAACAGCAGATCGGTGAGACAGGCGCGGATCGCCATCTCGGCGCCGAACAGCTTCATGCCGTAGCGCGGCTTGGTTTCGATCGTCAATTGATAGTGCGCCAGACGCTCTCTCACCTCAGCCATGTCGTTTTGCAACGTACCGCGGCTGACGAACCACTCGTCGGCCAAATCCTCCAGTTTAAGGGAGAAGGCTGAGGTCAAAAAACGCACCAGCAGATAATGCACTCGCTCCTGCGCGCTGCGCGGGGTGGCGTGCTTGCGGCGCTCCTGATGCTGCAGAGCGCTGAACAGCGCGGCGTTATCGACCTGCAGGCGATAGCCGGCCCCGCGGCTATGCACGAAACGCGCGCCGTATTTGTCCAGAATCTCGTTCAGCGCGGTGATGTCCGCCCGCACCGTGCGGGTGGACACGGCGAAACGCTTCGCCAGCTCATCCTGCGGCAAAGTCTCGGTTTGCAAAGCATCGAACAAGTAAGCCAAACGCGGGTAAGGAAATCGCACCATTCTGTGTCCGTCAATCAGGCAACCCGCCCGGTGAACCGGGCGGGCCACGGGTTACTTCGGCGGCGGCAGGAACGCCATTTGCGAGGGGCTGCCGATCGGCAGATAGCCGCCCACAAAGCTGAGTTTGCCGTCCGTCGGATTTACGCTGAAACGGGTAACGTTATCGCTGCGCTGGTTCAACGCATACAGATAGCGGCCATCCGGGCTCAGCGCCAGCGAACGCGGGTAATCGCCGCGGGTCCAGGTTTCCGCCACCGGCTTCAACTCACCACCGGCGCCCACGCTGAACTGGGCAATGCTGTTATGCAGCCGGTTGGCGACGTACAGCGTGTCGCCGTTCTTGCTGAGCGCCAGCCCCGAAGCGAAGCTGGTGCCCTGATAGTCGGCGGGCAGTGCGGAAACCGCATGCAGTTGTTTCAGAGTACCTTTTTGGCGATCAAAACGGTAGCTGGTCAACGTCGAGGCCTCTTCGTTCACCAGCAGCACGGTTTCGCCGTCCGGATGGAACACAAAGTGACGCGGCCCCGCGCCGGCGGAAGAGGCGGCGATCCACGGCGGATCGTTCGGCGTCAGCCGGCCGCTCGCGGCGTCAAAGCGCCATTGGTAGATGCGATCCAACCCCAGATCGGTGGAGAACACGAACTTGCCGCTCGGATCGCTGGCGATCATATGGGCATGCGGGCCATTGTGATCGCTGATGGCGAAGCTGCCGTTCACCGCCGCCGCCGGTTTGGCCGCGCCCGCCGGGCCCTGCTGTTGCTGCACCGAGCTGGCGGCGCCCAGGCTGCCGTCCGCTTCGATCGGGAAAGCCGCCACGCTGCCGCTGACGTAGTTGGCCACCAGCAGATGCCGCCCGTCCGGCGTCGATGAGAGATACACCGGCCCCGCCCCCTGCGAATCTACCTGGTTGAGCTGCGTCAGGCCGCCGTCGGCAGGATTGACCCGGTAAGCGGTGATGCCGCCGTGTTTGCCGCCGTTGAAATCGGCCACTTCGCTGGCGACATACAGCGTCTTGCCATCGGCGCCCAGCGTCAGCTGCGCCGGATTCGGCACTTTGCTGACCAGCGTAGTGTGGCTCAGCGCGCCGCTGGCCGGATCGACCTGCACCCGATAAACGCCTTCGCCGTTGGGATTGTAGGTGCCGATATAGGCGAAATGAGATGACATGGAATTCATTGCATCCTCAGCATGCAGCGCCGGGCCGGTCACGGCCAGCAGCGCCAGGAACAACGCGGTGCGTCGGGTTGGAGTCTGCCAGTTTCGCATAGTAATCCTCAGTATATATCCGTCATCTTTCAAGCTGCAGCGTTGTTGGCTGCCCGCACTCACCCCAGTCACTTACTTAAGTAAGCTCCTGGGGCTCCTGCGCTTGCCGCCTAGCTGCAACTTGAAAGCTATAGGCTATAGCTAACGGCGACGCGGCATGCCGCGCCACGGGAAAACCTTCGCCTCCCAGCGTTATCCCGTCATACTTGAAGTTACTTCTGTGTTGGCTGCAAGCACTCCCCCCAGTCACTTACTTAAGTAAGCTCCTGGGGACTCATGCTCTTGCCGCCGGGAAGCAACTCCAATTATTTAGGGCATACCTCATCCCATTGCGCGTTCAGCCCACCAGCTTTTTGGTCATTGCCAGCAGGGTTTTCACGTCCTGCGGTCGCGTGTCGCCGCTGGCGGCGTCGATGATCGAGCTGTAGATATGCGGGATCACGCGTTTCACGCCGGCCGCCAGCGCGATCTCGACGATCGGCTCGTAGTTCTCCAGATCGATGCCGCCGGTCGGCTCCAGCATAAAGTCATGCTCGGCGCAGGCCTTGGCTACGTACTGGTATTCGTCCTTGCACTTCAGGCCGCCCATCGGGAAATACTTGATCGAGCTGCCGCCCATGTCCTTCAGCAAGGCGATGGCGGTTTCCACCGGCACGATGCCGTCAGGCGCTGCGGCACTCAATGGGCCGGTAGAAATCTTCACCCAGCCGACGCGGCCGGTCGGCGATACCAGGCCGTTGACCACGCTGTCGTTCTGGCCCAGCAGCGCGCGGCTGGCGCCGACGCCGGTAAACACCTGGTTAACGTGCTGCGGCTGCACCTGCTGAGCGATCAGGCTGACCATCGCCGACTGTTTCGGATCGCCGGCGCCCAGGCCGACCGAGAGCGCGTTTTCAATCAGGCGCGCATAGCGCAGCATGTCGGTCACCGCGCTGTCGACGTCCGGGTAGTTCTTGGAGAGTACGCCCACCAGCACATGGCCTTCCGCCGCGGCGTAGATGTCCTGCGCGTTGGCTTTGGAGCCGGCCAGCACGTTCAGGCAGACGCGGTCGCGATAGTAGTTAGGCTGCAGCTTCATGCTTGTTTCTCCGTAAACAGGTTCTTGATACAGCTAAAGACGGTCATCAGCTGTTGCTCGTCGACGCTGCGCACGTCGACCTCAATCTTGCCCTCGTTGGCCTTGTAGCCGCGGAAGTAGATGGCAATATCGCCGGTTTTCAGCGCCTGAACGATGTCATAGGTCGACCGCCCCAGCACCGCTTCGTCGAAGGTGATCTCGGCGCGGGCGATATCGCGGCCGGCGCTGTCCCAGACGGTTTTGGCGCTGACGCCGGTCAGGGTGTTGAGGCTGTCGAGGAACGGCGTCATCCGCGCCACCATCTGTTGCCCGGTGGTTTTCTCAAGCGTCAGATAGCTTTCAATCGCCTGCGTCAGGCCGAGGATGCCCTCTTTGCCGACCTTCATCGCCCGGCCGATACCGCCGGACTGCAGCTTCACCCACTCGACGTACTGTTTCTTGCCGATCACGAGACCGCTGGTCGGCCCCTCGATGGCTTTGGCGCCGCTGTAGATCACCAGATCGGCCCCCATCTGGTAGTAACACATCAGATCTTCTTCCGCCGCGGCGTCGACGATCAGCGGCAGGTTATGCTTGCGCGCCACTACCGCCGCCTGTTCGACGGACAAAATGCTTTTCTGCACGCAGTGGTGCGATTTGACGTACAGGATCGCCGCCGTCTGCGGCGTGATGCAGGCTTCAATCTGCTCCGGCGAACATTCATTGGCGTAGCCCGCCTCCACCACCTTGCCGCCACCCAGCGCCACCATGGTGTCCACCGGCGCGCCGAAGTTGACGTTGTGACCGCGCGGCAACACGATCTCGCGCGGCACGGCGATCGGCGCCGAGTGCAGGTTCACCAGCAGATTGGCGTTATCTTTGACGATCGCTGCCGCCACCGACTGGGCGATGCCCGCCGAGGCGCAGGAAACGATCACCGCGTCCTCCACGTTGAGCAGATCGGCGATGTAGGCGCCGGTCTTGTTGACCAGATCCTTGATTTCGAAATAGTGATTCAGGCCGTAGTCAACGGCGTCAATCACGTCCTGGCGCGGCGTGGAAACGCCGAGAATGGTCATGCGGCCGGAGGTGTTGATCACCTGCTTCAAACCGTATTTTTCATAAATCGAAGACATGGGCTGCCTCCCCTTGTTCGGTTAATAGGATTTCCCCGGCCACCACCGCGGCCAGCGGCACCAACAGCTGTTCGCCCTCGGCGGTTTGCCCTTCGGCGTCGGCGAACACCTGCGGTTCGCGGCGCAGTTCAAACAGCGTGAAATCGGCGTCATAACCCGGCTCCAACCGCCCTTTGCCGCTCAGCTGCAGCGCCGACGCGGCGTTCTCCGTCACGCAGGCGATCACCTGCGGCAGCGTCAGGCCGACGCTGAAGAATTTGGACATCACCGTCGCCAGGCTGTGCACCGGCCCGTTCATGCGGTTGCGGCAGTAAATATCTGAGCTGATGGTATGCGGCAAAATGCCCAGCGAGATCGCCTGGCGCGCCACCTCGAAGCTGAAGCTGGCGGTGCCGTGCCCCACGTCGAGCAACACGCCGCGCCGCAGCGCCCGCTGGATCGACTCGCGCAGCGTGCCCGCCGGCGTCAGAATGCGGTTCGGTTTGCCGTTGTAGCAGTGGGTGATGATGTCGCCACGGGTCAGCAGATCGGCGATCTCGTCCAGATTCGGCGGGTTGTTGCCGATATGCACCATCAGCGGCAGCTGGCGGTTTTCCCGCTGGATCTCTTTGGCCAACACCAGCGGCCGGGTGCCGTTCTTGCCCACCACGCTGCTGCTCATGCGCGCCTTGATGCCGATGATAAAACCGGGATGGTTGGCGATGGCCTGGCCGGCCTCGTGCTTGTCGATATCCGTCAACTCCGCCAGCTCGTTCTGCCGCAGCAGGCCGATGCGCGAGATGTTGAGGAAGGCGAACACGTTGGTTTTGGCGCTGCGCGTCAGCTGATAAAAGGCGTCGATATCGTCGGCGCCGGTGCTGCCGGCATCGACCACGCTGGTGACACCGCTGGCGACGCCGACCCGATCGGGCTCGTCATGGTAAATCGGCGAGTCGGGATAGCAGTGCACGTGCGCATCGATCCAACCGGCGCTCAGGCGGCAGTTGCCCGCCAGATCCAGTTGGCGAACGGCGCTGACGTCCGCCGCCAACCGCCCGACCGAGGCTATTTTGCCGTCTTTCACCGCCAGATCGATCAGCGTGTCGTCCGCCAGTCTGGCACCTCTGATTACTAAGTCATACATACCGCATTGCTCCTGTTAGCCCGGGCGCCGCCGCAGCATCGGGCGGCGCCTGGCGCAGGCCTCTTAAGAAATGGCTACCGGGAAGATCGCCCCCAGGATCATCGCGCCGAGGATCGCTCCGCCGGTGATCGGTTTACCCCAGATATAGAACAGCAGCGCGCCGAGCAGCGAACCGATGCCGATCGGGATCGAGGCGGTCATCGCCGACAGGATGATCAACGGCCCGAGGAAGCGGCCCGACGAGTTGCCCGCGCCCATCATCACGTCCGCCCCGTAGGTGGAGTTGCTCTGATTGATGGTGAATTTGCGCGCCAGGATGATCACGTAACCGATCGCCAGGCCGATGACGAGGCCGGTGGCCAGCGAAGCGGCGAAGTTGGCGACCGGGAACACGATGCCGGCCCCCAGCAGCAGCGCCGGTACGCCCAGCCCGACGCCGGTCTGGATCGCGCCACCGATGTCCAGGATCCCCACCAGCGAACCTTCGATGATGCGCGCGAACAGGAAGCTGGCGCCGAACGCCGCCACCGCGCCATACACGCCGGTATCCATCCCCGCCCGCAGCATGGAAACGAACGCCACTTCGTTAAAGGCGCCGATGCCGTACAGGTAGTACATGTGCGTCCCGGCGAACACGCCGGAGGACAGCAGGCCAACAAAAATCGGGAATGACCAGTCGGCGTACCAGAAGCCTTTTTGGGTTTGCTCTTCCATCATCCCGCTCCTTATTTACCGCTCAGGGTGTTGTGAATGGCGTCCAGCCAGCCCGGCACGCCGAGGCTGAAGGACTCGAGAACTTTCATGTCGAAGCCGCGGAAGAAGCCGCTCAGCACGAACAGCAGCACGATCACCGCCATCATGATCTTGGTGATCTTGTTCCAGCCACTCTCTTCCACGCCTTTGCCGATCAGAATGCCCAGCACCAGGCCCGGTACGGCGTTGCCCATGATCAGCTGCGCCAGGCCACCGAAGATGGTGCCCCAGAAGCCGGAACGGCGGCCGGCGTCGATCGCCGCCAGCCAGAAGATCACCGGCATCACGGTGTTCACCAGCAGGTTGGCCGCCGGCACCAGCACCTTGATCGCGGTGACCTGCAGCGCGGCAGGCACGGCGGAAGCGGTGGTATTGAGGAACGCCACCACCAGCATGCCGATGATGCCGCAGGCAATGGCCATTTTTTTCGGATCGTGCAGCGTTTGCGCCAGATTGCGGTTCTTGACCATCAGGGCCGCCGCACCCCAGTGCGGGATGATGCGGTGGTCGACGTCCTGCGTGAAGGAGCCCGCCGCCACGGAAGACGCCCAGGCGTTGAAGAAGAAGCCCAGACCGAATGAGAAGTGGGAAGCCGGATCGCCCTCGCAGGAATTCAGCTCGCCCAGGGTGCGAAACGCCCCCATGCCCTGTGTTGTCGGTGCGTGGAACATGCGCGCGGCGCCGGCCCCTACGCCGACCCCCACCAGCCCACCGATAATAATCGATTTAAATAAGATGATTAAAAACATCAGTATACCCTTTCATTTATGCTAACGTTTTTATTTCGTGACGAAGACAACCTTCTCGGTATTGATAATGGTTACGTTCACGGTTATTTCCAGAGAAACGGCATAGCGCTTTCTTTCACGCGGCAAAAAGAAGAAAAGAAATTTCTCTTTAGTTATTTTCTCTTCCGCTTTCACTACGCTGACGTCCTGCGGCTCGATACGCAGCAGAATATTGTTGGTGGACTTTAATACCGCTCCCTGCACATTAGCCAAGGCGGAAGCAAAAGCTTTCGCTTTGCTGTCGCCTTTACCCTCCACCTTTACCGATGTGGTATATTGCTCTTTCATTATGGATTGCCATGTTTTTTGACGTAGGCTTCCACCAGTTTCTGGCCCAGCTCTTCTTTATCCATAAAGCCGAAGCCCAGCACGTTGTAGCCTTCGTTAATTGCCGTCACGCCCTCTTCCACCGAACGCATGCCATATTTAGCCTTGTAGCCGTGTTTGGTTTGCGCGGTAATCGCGCCGGCGCCGCCGCTGCCGCAAAAAGAGATGCCCAGCTGCGCGTTTTCCGCTTTCATGACGTCGCCGAGCTTCATGTCCGCCGCGACGCCGGGGATGACTACCGCTTTTCCGCCTGCGCTTTCAACGCCTTGGCCAACTTTTTGCCCTTTGCCCAGACGATCGCCGATCACTACGGTAATTTGACCCATGGTATATTCTCCTGATTGAAATCGATGCGTTAACCGCTATGCGTTATTATCTTTCGCCACTTCGAAGTGCACTGACAGCAAATAGGCTTCTTCGATAGGCAATGTGCCAAACTGATTCACCACGCGCTCCGCCATTTGCATGGATTCGGCAGAGATTTCGTCGAACAACGATTTATCCACCTCCGGCAACGGCTCACCGGTTATTGAACGCAGCACCATGGCGCGAATATGCGATTCCAGCATCTGTTGCTGCACCGCATTGGTATAAATATTTTCAGCATTCAGCATCGCGGTAATATCCGCCAACACCCGAGCAGCGATCGCTCCGGCTTCGCTGACATCGGATTGTTCAATTTCTTTTATCGAAGCAGATCCATCATTCACTTTTCAGTACCCCTAGATCCTACATTAATCAGTAAGCCGTAAAGCGCATCACCTGAATAACCCGCTTTCTGTGATGTCTTTACCCTACCCTCGGTAGGATTTTCTGTGTAGACCGGTTTTTTCCAGTTCGAAGTGGAAATCGAATGACGCGCGGGGATCCATTTCGCAAAACGGCGCGGCGGTGAAAAAGTCAATGAGATAACAAATAGATAACCGGGCTAACCGTTTCTTTTGCCACGATTGACGATAAAAGCCTTCGTGATCGGGATCTCTTTCTTTTCTCGCCCCAACCGCCTACTATCAATAGGACAAATCGACATTACCCACACCCCCGCTCCTCTGGCGCGGGGGTGTTGCTTTGTGTTGTTTTTCCGAATTTATGGGTGCACAGACTGGCACCCTTTGATTTGACTGGAGAGTGGAATGACCAAACCCATCATTACTATTAATGAGCTGGATGCGGAACGCCTGGATGCGCTATTGGAACAACCGGCCTTTGCCAACACCGACGTCGCCGCCGCGCTGAACGACGAGTTGGATCGCGCGGAAATCCTGCCGCCGGAGAAAATGCCGGCCAACGTGGTGACCATGAACAGCCGCGTGCGTTTTCGCGATCTGCACACCGATGAAGAGCACGTGCGCACGCTGGTTTACCCGGCATCGCTGAAAGACAGCCACGATCAGCTGTCGGTAATGGCGCCGCTGGGCGCAGCGCTGCTCGGCATGCACGTCGGCAAGCAGATCTCCTGGCAATTGCCGAACGGTGAAGAAGCGCGGATTGAAGTGCTGGAATTGCTGTACCAGCCGGAAGCGGCGGGCGAATACCACCGTTAAGCGGTTCTCAGGGCGGCATCCGGCCGCCCTTTCTGTTTCAGAGGCAAATAGCGATCAGCACGGCGATCAGCAGCAGCACGTAGATTTTGGCATGCAGCGCATCGCTCACCTTAGGCAAACAGCGCCTGGCAAACACGATCCCCGCAATCCCCGCGACCACCAGCAACCCCAGAATGTTCAGATTGACGTAGCCCAGATACTGCGGCCCGCTCATCTCGTGCCACCCCAACACGATATACATCAGCGCCCCGATCACCGCCACCGGGATCGACAGCGGATTAGCGGCGCTGACGCAATACTTCATGTCGTAACCATGGCGGCGCAGCAGCGGCACGGTCATCACGCTGCCGCCCACCCCCAGCAGGGTGGCGATGCCGCCGATCAGCGGCCCACCGCCCCACAGCGTAACGGGGGACAGTTCGGCGCGCGCCGGTTTGATCAAAAAACCCCGGCGGAACAGGCAGTCGGCGATGGTCACTGCCATATAGACCACAAACAGCCCGCGGATCACGCCGTCCGCCAGCAGCGAAGAGGCGAACGCGCCCAGCGCCGCGCCGATGCCGATGAAAAAGATCAGCGGCACGATGGTTTCACGCAGCAGGTTGCCGCTGCGCCAGTTGGTCAGCGTGGCGTAACTCGCGTTGAGGATCATCACCGCCGTCGAGGTCGCCACCGCGATATGCATCGCCTGGCCGGGCTGCTCGCCCGAGGCGGAGATCAGGTGATAGACGAAAGGCACCACCACAAAGCCGCCGCCGAAGCCGAACAGAATGGTGGTGATGCCGGTCAGAAAACCGGCACCCAGTACAATCAAGGTTTCAATCATGGCCGTGCGCCCGCACGAAGTCGTCGAACCCGGCGCAGAACTGCCCCGCCAGCGGGTGGAAACGATCGCCGACGAACAGCCCCAGATACTGCTCTCGCACGGCGTCATGGTCCACCAGCTCAATGCCCGC
The DNA here is from genome assembly GCF_058725505.1 of Serratia sp. A07. Lineage (NCBI taxonomy): Bacteria > Pseudomonadati > Pseudomonadota > Gammaproteobacteria > Enterobacterales > Yersiniaceae > Serratia > Serratia sp. A07. The sequence goes on along the minus strand of NZ_JBZXDO010000005.1, from coordinate 47,350 downwards.
CTGCTCTGCCTGCGCCAGCGTCTGCGCGTCCGGGAAGCCCCAGTAGCGCGAATCGCCCTGCTTTTCCGCCGCTATCGCTTCGCTATGCTCCGCCCGCATCAGCTGGCGCGCCAGGAAAGTGCCGCTCTGCACGCCCAACAGCATCATGTTTTCCAGGAACGACAGATCGTGACGCAGCTCGGCGGGCAGGCGGGCGATCACCGGGCCGGCGTCCCAGTGCTCATCCATTTCATGCAGCGTTACCGCACAGTCCCTGTCACCGTTCATCATCGCGCGGAACAGCGTCATCACCCCACGATAGCGCGGCAAATCCCCCGGATGCAGGTTCCAGAGCAGCTTGCCGCGTCGGCTGAAGGCGCGCACATAGTCGGCGGAGAATTTCTGATAACAGCGCAGGGAGATCACCCCATCCATATGCTCCAGGCTGCTGATAAACGCGGTGTCGTTGATGTCGAGAACGCGATGCGCTTTGACCCCGGCGGCGGCCAGGAACAGCGCCGGCGGCTGATAGGCGCCCTCGCAGGCGGCGGCGTTGCGGCCCACGAACGGGAACACGAAATCGTTCAGCACTTCGCGCTCATACAGCCCCAGGCGGCGAACAGCCGGCTCCTGCGTGCGCCCGGCGCTTTTCGCCAGGGGGAAATACACCGTAAAGGCACACTCGCCTTTCAGGGCGGCGATCAGATCCTGACACACCAGCCAGGAGAAAATGTCGTTGCCGACAAAGAGCGCTACGTTTTTCATACTTCAGCCTTCTTTGCGTTGAAAATAGGGTTGTTAAACACGATCTTGCTAATATCCCGCGTGATGGACTCCATCGCCGAGGTGTAAAACAGATCGCCCTTGGCGGGCGCGCCGAGCGAGTAGAGATGCTGCTCGCGGCCGCGCCGGTCGGCGATTTTCAGCGTGTGCGGGTTGCACTTCACGCCGCCGAACAGGTTCTCTTGCACCAGCCCGTCTTGCAGCAGCTGATGGCTCAGGCGGTTGGGCGGCAGTTGATAGGAAGGCGTGGTGCAGTTGAACAGATACTGCGCGTGCACCCGCGTCTCATGGCAACGGAGGGTAAACCCGTCCGCTCCCTTGCTGATATCCGCCAGGCCGCCGCAGGCGCGCAGGCGTTGGCTCTCCAGCGCCGCCACGATCTTGTTGGCGTTCTTGATCGGCATGGCGTGCCGATTGCGCATCCAGGAGGAGTTGTAAAAGCGCATGAAGACCTGCCGGTTGTTGGCATCCATCTTGACCCAGGCGGCGCACACCGCCGGGTGGATCGCCGCCAGATAGCTGCAAATATGCTCCCGGGCAAAACGCGCGCGATCGAGGCTGTCTGCCAGATCGCGATAGCAATCGCGCCTTTCCCCCAGCGCCGAGAGCACCGTCAACCGCTCCGGCCCCGGATAGTGGCGCGCCAGCGCGGCATTGATCGCATGCACCAGCTGATGCGCGTCAATGAAATCGCAGCCGGCGACAAAGCGCCGCACCCCCTCCACAAACGCCTCCGGCGGCGGACGCATCAGCGCCGGCTGCACGCTGGGGAACAGGCCCGAGCGCGATAAAGCGCAGATGTCGGTCGCCCCCAGGCGCTCCATCAGCTCTACGATGGCGTCAATCGCCGTCAGGCTGCAGCCGATCACGCCGATGGTCGAATAAGGGTTGATCGGCGGCAGATCCTGGTGGGCCTGATAGGCGATCACCCCGTCCACCGGATAGAGACATTCCGGCGGGTTGTGCCCTGAGCACAGCACCAGCGCGTTCATCTGCTCGGCGCCGCCGCAGGCGGTGGTCAGCCGATAGCCGGCTTCGTGCGGCGCGATGGCATTCACTTCGGCGGTCACGAAATTCAGCGTCACATTACTGTCCGCCGCCATATAAATCGTCATGTCGCGAATAAAATCGAGATATTCCCGATACAGCCAGCGCGGCGGATAACGATCCTGGCAAAACTGCGGGAAATGCATGGCAATCCAATCAACAAAGTGCGCATCGTCGAAAATATCCGCCGACATGTTTTCCGGCGTCATATTTAATATATGGCTGTCAAAATCGCTGCTGTATGCCATACCGCCTTTGAAGCCCTGCTTGTCGAAAACCTTCAGGGAAAGCGGTCTTTTGCAATGATTAACCGACTTATTTTTTATAAAGTTATACGCAAAAGATATCCCGGCGGCTCCGCCGCCAATCACACCGAACTTATACATGAAATATCACCTTATAGTCATTGAGCTGCACTAAGAACTATTGCTTCAGGTGTTGGAATAAAATGACGCTTTATTCCTTATTAACTTCTTGTATTGCGAGAACGAGAACGTTCGTCCCACCCCGGTGTGAAAACTTGCATGGGTTGCCTGGCCGATAAAATAGCGGCGCCCCGAACAAGCGTTATTTTTCTGCCCCGATAGTAGGGCGACGGCCGTTGGCTTGCTTTATATGAAGGGCCAACTATCATTGCGTTTCGGCCAATCTGCCCGCCAAAGAGGACACATGCGCAATGTCCGCATTGATGACATCGACCACGTAACGCGCGCGGTGATCGCCATCGGCACCGACTACCCGCCGGGGCATCTGCTGCCGATGCACAGCCACCGGCGCGCGCAGTTGCTGTACGGCGCCACTGGCGTCATGCACGTATTCACCCAGCAAGGCAATTGGGTCGTCCCGCCGCAGCATGCGGTGTGGCTGCCGCCGCAGATGCCGCACGCGGTGAGGATGGTCGGCGTCACCACCCGCAGCCTGTACCTCGAACCCGGCGCATTGCCCGCCGAACGGCCGCAGGTCTGCCAGGTGGTCAGCGTCACCCCGCTGATGCGCCAGCTGTTGATGGCGGCGGTGGATATGCCGCTGGAGTATGAGCGAGACGGGCGCGACGGAGCGCTGGCAACGCTGCTGCTGCATGAGTTGGCCCGGCTGCAACCCTTGCCGTTGCACATCCCGCTGCCCGCCGATCATCGGCTGGGCGAGCTGTGCCACGCCTTTTTGCAGCACCCCGACGCCCACGACTCCGCGCAGCGGTGGGCGCCTCGTCTGTACATGAGCATCCGCACCTTCAGCCGCTTCTTTCGCGCGCAGACCGGCCTGCCGTTTTCGCAATGGCGCCAGCGCGCCTGCGTGGTGCTGGCGTTGGCGCTGCTGGCCGAAGGGCGCAGCGTAACGCAGGTGGCGATGGAGATGGGATATGACAGCAGCGCGGCGTTTTCAACCATGTTTCGCCGCGTGCTGGGGCAGGCGCCCTCCTCCTATCTGACGGAAGACGGGCGCGACGGTTGACGGGTTAGCGGAATTTCTTGTGGTTGGCGTCGCGGGTCTGTTTGAACCCCTGCGCCAGCTGCTTCGCTTCGGCGACTTTGCCCTGATTGGCCAGCGCCAGCGCCTGATCGATCTGGCCGATCAGGGTATCCAGCCCGTGGCGGAAATCTTTCATTTCCGGACTGTCGGCGGCTTTGTCCTCCAGCTTCGGCGGAGTGCCCTGTTTGGCGTCCTGCGCGGCGGCGCGCATGTTTTGCAGGCTCTGTTTAAGGGTAGCGGCGGAATCGGTATTCAGCACCGTTTTATAGTTTTCCGCCAGGGTGTCCATATCGTCGCCCAGATCGGCGGCGGCCGCCAGCGAACTGGCCGCCAGCAGCGTCAACGCCGCCAACGCTTTCAGGGTATTCTGCATGTTTGCTCACCTTCCAGTTATTGTTTTAATAAACCCACCGTTACCATAGGCAAGGCCGGGCAAAACCGAAACCGGAGATTTGTAAGCAAGGTTGAGGCGGGATAACGCGCAGCCGGCAGGCACCGGCCGCGCAGAGGATCACTGACCGGCGATCTTCATTTCCGGCAGCAGCACCGAACCGCACTGGATATTGCTGCGGGTTTCGATATCGCTGCCGACGCTGACGATATTGCGCAGCATGTCTTTCAGGTTGCCGGCGATGGTGATCTCGCTGACCGGGTATTGGATCTCGCCGTTTTCGACCCAGAAACCGGCGGCGCCGCGCGAGTAATCGCCGGTAACGCCGCTGACGCCCTGGCCCATCAGCTCGGTCACCACCAGGCCGGTGCCAAGCTGTTTCAACATGCCGGCAAAGTCCGCGCCCTGCCCGGCAATGCGCCAGTTATGGATGCCGCCGGCATGACCGGTGCTGTGCAGGCCCAGCTTGCGCGCCGAGTAGCTGGTCATCAGCCAGGTTTGCAGCACGCCGTCCTTGACGATATCGCGCCGCTGGGTGCGCACGCCCTCGCTGTCGAACGGCGTCGACGCCAGCCCTTTCAGCAGGTGCGGATGCTCCTCGACGGTCAGCCACGCCGGCAGGATCTGTTTGCCGAGCGAGTCCAGCAGGAAGGTCGACTTGCGGTAAACGCTGCTGCCGCTGATGGCGCCCACCAGATGGCCGAACAGCCCGGTGGCCACCTCGGAGGCAAACAGCACCGGCGCCTTCATGGTCGACAGTTTGCGCGGCGCGAGGCGCGCCAGCGTGCGGCGGGCGCACTCCTGCCCCACCCATTCGGGGCTGTGCAGATCGCCCATCGCACGGCCGATGGTGTAAGCGTAATCTCGCTCCATATCGCCGTCCTGCTCAGCAATGACGCAGCTGGACAGCGAGTGGCGGCTGGAACAGTAGCTTTGCAGCATGCCGTGGCTGTTGCCGAACACCTTGATGCCGTAGTGGCTGTTGAAGCTGCCGCCTTCGGTGTTGGTGATGCGCTTGTCCGCCGCCAGCGAAGCCTGCTCGGCACGCGCCGCCAGCTCGATGCCGCGCTCGGCGTCCAGTTCGATCGGGTGGAACAGATCGAGATCCGGCGCCTCGAACGCCAGCAGATCTTTCTCCGCCGGGCCGGCGCAGGGATCTTCAGAGGTGTAGCGCGCGATATCCAACGCCGCCTGCACGGTGCGGGCGATGGCGTCCGGGCTGAGATCGGTGGAAGAGGCGCTGCCTTTGCGCTGACGGTGATACACGGTGATACCCAGCGCGCCATCGCTGTTGAACTCGACGTTTTCCACCTCGCCGAAGCGGGTACTGACGCTGATGCCGGTCGATTTGGTGACCGCGACTTCCGCCGCGTCGGAACCGGCGCGGGCCAGCTCCAGCGCCTGAGAAACGGCCTGTTCCAGCGCCTTGCGCTGTTCTGCAACTTGAGTGACTACTTTCATCAATCTGCCATAATTAATCAGAAAATCGTTGAGAAAAGTGCCGGAGCGGCGTAGTTGTGCACGCGGGGCGGCGCGCAAAAATCCTGAGATCTCTGCCGTTGAGTCTAACAGGAACCGCGTTGAATTTCGCATAAAGCCGAACTGCAAAGCCGGGATAACATGCAAAAGCCGCGCATTACTCGACGATCAGTTTTACCGACTTGCCGATATTCGCCATCATGTTGACCAACGCGTCCAGCGTGAACTTCTCGGTTTTCTGATTCACCACGTCGGACACGCGCGGCCGGGAAGTGTGCAGATAACGCGCCGCCTCCTCTTGGCGATAACCTTCTTCCTCAATCCACGCGCTAATCTCACCCATCAGCTGTTTTTTCAGTGCGATAAGCTGCGCAATTTCCGCATTGGACTGCGCTTGCAATTGCCGAGCCTCGTCGGCGGAAAATCCCAGATCCGCAAACACATTGCCGCCTGCGGGCGTAACGTGGCGTGAACCGGTATCAATCGGTTTGGTCATGACCTTTACTCCGCTCATTAATAACCGCGTCATAACGCGCTTTGATTATCTGAATATCGTGGCGGCTGGTTTTCTCCGTCTTCTTCTGAAAGCTGTGCAAGACGTAGATCGCTTCGCTGAACTTTGCCACATAGACCACCCTGAACGCGCCGCCGGTGACATATAAACGGATTTCGATAACGCCGCTTCCGCAGCTGACCATCGGTTTCCAATTACCGGGTTCCAGACCTCTTTGCACTTTACTCAGTTCAAATCCTGCCGCTTTTCGCGCATCGATTGGAAAGGCCAGCAAATCCGCTAACGATGAACCGCGCCAATCAATGGCTTTCTCGATGCCATCATCCATGAATACCATCTCCTTTTGTATAAAATTTTATACAAACATGATGATAAAAACAACAGCATGAATTCAGAGGACAGGTGCCAAGACATGATTGTGCCCCAGCGCGGCAGCTATACTCAGTTTGCTCAAGGCACGCAATTGGCGGGTTGCCGGACAACCTGTTAGGATTAGCCTCTTTTTAACGGAGCCTACCATGAACAAACAGCCTGAAGACTGGCTCGACGATGTCCCGGAGAATGAAAACGAGGACGATGACGAGATTATCTGGGTCAGTAAAAGTGAGATTAAACGTGATGCCGAAGCGCTGAAAGACCTGGGGGCCGAAATGGTCGATCTGGGCAAAAACGCGCTGGACCGCATTCCGTTGGACGAAGATCTGCGTGCCGCCATCGAGCTGGCGCAAAAGATCAAGAAAGAGGGCCGTCGCCGTCAGCTGCAGCTGATCGGCAAGATGCTGCGCGCCCGCGATATCGAGCCGATCCAGACCGCACTCGACAAGCTGAAAAACCGCCACAACCAGCAGGTTTCGCTGTTCCATAAACTGGAAGCGCTGCGCGACCGCCTGGTGGAAGAAGGCGATGACGTCATTCCGTCGATCCTGGATCTGTATCCGGCCGCCGATCGCCAACAGCTGCGTTCACTGGTGCGCAACGCGCAGAAAGAGAAGGCTGCCAACAAGCCGCCTAAGGCTTACCGCCAAATCTTCCAATACCTGCGCGAGCTGGCCGAAGCGGCCGACTAAGCGCCGCCGCCATCCCGGGATGAAGCCGTTTCATCCCCGGTGATGGGCCGGCTCGCCGCTGCTTTCGCGGATATTGAAGCGCAGGCTGCCTTCCAGCTCTTCTTCCGCCTCTTCAAACAGCAGAATGATCGCGCCGAAACGACGCTTGCTGCGGGCATTCAGGTGAGTGAACTCGATTTCCACCGGCAGGCCGATATCGCCGGTCACCACGTCCCACAGCGCGTCGAGGTTGGCGCCGAACCCCTCGTCCAGCGCAAACTTGCGCGCGAAATCGCGGTAGAAGGCCGGCACATCCTGGATCTGTTCAAAATCAAACTCTACTTTTGCCATCAAACTCACTCCACACGAATGAAGTTTTTGTAATGGTCGCGCGTGACGAAGATCAGACCGTCGCTCGAATACAGCAGGCGATCGGCGCCGCGCCGGCCACACTGGTAATTGATGTCCGCTTCGCGCCAGACCCGGCCGCCGGCGGTCGGCAATTGCCCTTCACGGTTAGAGAATCGATCGCCGCCAATCGCCTTGCCCGGCAATACCACACAGAGGTTGCCTGAACGCGGATCCCAGCCCTGCTCGCGCGCCTGCTTCTTGGTGACGTAATAATCCGGCAGCCGCTGATGCTGCTGCAGGTAACTCACCACCGTTTGCTGCTGCGTGAGCCGATCGATGCTCTGCTGCTGCCCCGCCGGGGCCTGGACCACCGCCGGATTGCCGCCGATCGCACGGTGCTCGTTGCCGCGCAGCGCGCTGAAGACGGCGATGATCACGGCGATGACAATCGCCACCAGAATCCGCTTGTTCATGACATTCCCTGAAATTATGCCGCCGAAGGCGCCGCAGCTCCCCCAGGCTAGTTAGGTATATAGTCGACCTGGATGAAACTAAGATGACCGGCAAGTAACGTTTTCGCGGCGGCTAAGGTTTCATCCATTCATGACAATGATGCCACTTTCCAGCCGTTCTGGCACTCGGAGTCTCTCTGAAAACGGGCCGCCTCTTATGAGACGGCCGCCGTACCAGGCGCTGCTTTCAGTATAGTCAGGGAAGGCGCCGCATAACGCGGCGCAAAAGGCGGGAACGCATCAATCGATCAAGGCGTGGCGATAGCGATGCAGCATGTCGGCCAGGCGTTTCACCGGCCCGGTGACGCTGAGCGGCGCCTGATTGTCCACCAATTTTTGCTGGTACTCGTTCATTTCACCCAGCAAGCGATCGTAGTAATAGGCGCGCTTGACGTCGTTCTTGGCCGAGACCACCCGATCGGCGGTGCTGCGGATCTGGCGGTGGAAGGCCGACAGCTCTTCGCTGACCGGGATTTCCGCCCGCTGCATACGCTGGTGGGCGATGATCAGGTTCAGCGCCAGACGATACTTGGCGATATCGTTCGGGAACATCATCAGCAGCTGGTTGAGCTGTTGATACAGCGCTGGCAGGTGGTTCTGCCGACGGCGCGCCGCCTTGGTGGTCAGCGCCGACACCGCGCTGCTGACGAACTGGTTGAGCAACGTGCGGCCGGTGCGCTCGCGCGAATTGTCGCGGATCAGCAGCAGCACCATCAGCCCGACGCAGCTACCGAGGAACTGGCCGAGCGCCCCATCGAGAAACTGGGTGACGTTGAACTCCATCGGGTTGCTCAGCACCAGAATGTTGATCGTCCCCGCCAGCAGCCCCAGCGAACCGAGCCGCCGCTTCTGCACCTCGATGCCGATGAAAAACGCCAGCAGGCCGAGGCTGAGACACAGCAGCAAAATGCTCTGCTGCGTCGCCGGCAGGATCACCATGAAGAACAGGGAACCGACCGGGATCGCCGCCAGCATGCCCAGCACGAAATCCATCGCCACCATGCGCGGCGCCGGGGTGCGCATCGCCAGCGAGGTGATTACCGCGATGATCACCATAAAACCGCTGCCGGACGTCCAACCGGTCCACAGCCACAGCAGGCTGCCGAACGCCGTGGCCACAAAGGTGCGCAGGCCGTTGATCATCGCGTGATGCCCTTCCGCCGAGGTCGGCTTGACCACGGTTTCATTGCTTAACACGCCCTCTTCCACCGCGCTGATACTGCCGTTGGTGCGTACGCCCTTCGACAGCAGCAGGTAGCGCGTCGCCGCGCCGACCCAGCCGGTGAGGGTCGGCAGCGTTTCATCGGAGCGATGCGTGGTCAGCACCTGGCGCAACAGCTTCATGCGCTTGTGGATCTCCTGCGGGGTTTCCGCCGGCACCATCAGTTGCTCCCGCAGGCTCGCTTGCAGCGCGTCCGGGTGATTCAGCAGGATCAGATAGGTTTCGCAAGCCTGGGTGATCAGCGTCAGCGACAGGGTATGCAGCGCCTTCACCCGACGGTTGACCTTCTGCCAGCGCGAGGACTCCATCATCAGGTTGTTGCGCATGCCATCCAGCGCCGTGGTGCTCTTGACCAGATTGCTCCAGGCACGGTCAATGTCTTCTTTGTCGGCGTTGCTGATGCACATCTGCATCAGGCGATATTGATCCACCAACAGCTGATCCACCGCCCGATCGATGTCCTGCTTGATCGAACGCGGCGAGAACAGCAGATCCGCCAATACGGCGCTGACGATGCCCAGCACGATCTCGCTGCAACGCTCGATGGCGAACTGCGGCGCTTCCAGCAGATGGGCCTCGCTGGTGGCGACCGTCACGATGATGATCAGCGCGGTATAGCCGGCCAGGCCCCAGGCGTAGGAGTTCTCGACCTTGATCAGCGAAGAGAGCCAGGTGCAGAAGCCGGCCCAGATGCAGCACAGCAGCAGCATCACCACTGGCGCACGGGCGGTGGTGATGATAATGATCAGGCCGACAAAGCAGCCGATAAAGGTGCCGATGATGCGCAGCCAGCCGCGGTGGCGGATGGCGCCGGAGAAGGGTTCACCGCCGGCGGCAAAGGCCGGGCCGGCGGCGACGATGGCGGCGGTCATCGCCGACCAGCGCGGGGTTTCCAGGTTGAGATGGAAACCGACGAACAGCGCAAACACAATCGCGAAGCTGAGTTTGAAGGCAAACCTCAGCCGGATAAAGGTTGGGCTGTTCATTAGCCGAACTCACGCAGCCGGTGCATCAGGCGCACAAAGGGCGAGCCGCTGTCGGCATTGCGATCGTTCTTGCCGACGATCACCACGGTGGCGGTAGTGCCTGCCGGGTACGGATGCTGTTGGTCCTTGGCGTCCAGCAGGATCTTCACCGGCACGCGCTGCGCCAGGCGCACCCACTCCAGGTTGCTGTCGATCGAGGCCAGCCCTTTGCTGTTGACCGTGCTGCTGCTGTTGTTCACCGCCGCCGCCACGCTGTCAACGGTGCCGTGCATGATGCGGTTGCTGCCGAGCGGGGTGATCTCCGCGCGGTCGCCCTTATTCAGGCCGGTCAGCTTGGTTTCTTCCAGGTACGCCAGGATGTAGAAGGAGTCTTTCTTCACCAGCGCCACCGCCACCGAGCCGCGGGTGATGTATTCGCCGGCGTGGACGTTGAGGTTGGTGATCCAGCCATCGGCCGGGGCGCGCACCGTGGTACGCTCCAGATCCAGCTGCGCCAGCTCGCGCGCCGCCACGGCCTTCGCCAGCTGGTGTTGCACGGTCTGCAGCGAGTTGTTCGACTGGTCGATTTCTTCCTGCGACATCGCCTGCACGCCCAGCTTCACGCGGCGGCCGGCTTCGCGCCGTTTTTCCGCCGCCAGCGTTTGATAGTAGGCGACGTCGGCACCGGCCTCCGCCAGCGCCTGCTCATAGCGCGGCCGATCGACCACGAACAGCACCTGGCCTTTCTTCACCAGCTGGTTGTCCACCACCGGCACTTCGGTCAGCAGGCCGCTGACGTCCGGCGCGATCGCCACCACGTCGGCGGTGAACTTGGCGTCACGTGTCCACGGCGACTCGGTGTAGAACACCCAGGCCTTGAACACCGCAACGATACCCAGCAGCACAAGAATCAAAGTGATCGCGATTCGGGTTATTTTTATCGAAAAATTTTTCACAGCGACCTCAAACAAAAAGACATGAAATCAGATAAAACAAGCAGCAATACAGCGCGGTGTTAAACAGCGCCGGATGCCAGACAAAATCGTAAATCCCCGTCGGCTGCAGCAGGCGGCGCAAGAGAAAAAACAGCGCCAGCGACACCAGCAGCTCGAAAAACACCGGCGGAAACGACAGTCCGAAGATGACCATAACCGGAAGCAAACTCATCACTTTTTCCTTATTGTTCACTACGCCGGGGAAAGACACATCTCGCCATTCACATTCTCTTTACATTTTAGCGTGCGCGCGCCACAAATCTTGACCGGACAGCTTGTCCAGGTCACGAACCCGAAAAAAGGTTAAACTTTGGGGCAGACATCCACGACAGGGATTGCGAGGGTGCCGGAGGAGCGGCAGGATTGCGTCGCCGCTCGCTCTCGCACGTTGGTAAGGTCTATTCACCCGACCACGTTATATTAGCCTGCTTACTATCAAGGCATCAACAATCTGTGATCTAAATCACTTTTAAGCCAGAGTGAATAATGGAAAGATTAAAACGGATGTCGGTATTCGCCAAAGTGGTTGAGTTCGGGTCGTTTACCGCGGCCGCGCGCCAACTCGACATGAGCGTTTCATCGATCAGTCAAACCGTCTCGAAACTGGAAAATGAGCTGCAGGTCAAGCTGTTGAACCGCAGCACGCGCAGCATCGGCCTGACCGAGGCCGGCAAAATCTACTATCAGGGCTGCCGACGCATGCTGCAGGAAGTCAGCGAAGTGCATGAGCAGCTATACGCGTTTAACAATACGCCTGCCGGCACGCTGCGCATCGGCAGCTCATCCACCATGGCGCAAAACGTGCTGGCGAACATGACCGCCGAGATGATGAAAGAGTACCCGGGCCTGACGGTCAACCTGGTGACCGGCATTCCGGCACCGGATCTGATCACCGATGGATTGGATCTGGTGATCCGCACCGGCGCGCTGCAGGACTCCAGCCTGTTCTCCCGCCGCCTGGGGCAGATGCCGATGGTGGTGTGCGCGGCCAAAAGCTACCTCAGCCAGCACGGCACACCGCAGAAGCCGAGCGACATGGTCAACTTTTCCTGGCTGGAGTACAGCGTGCGCCCCGACAGCGAATTTGAACTGATGTCGCCGGAGGGCATCACCACGCGCATTTCACCGCAGGGGCGCTTCGTCACCAACGACTCCTCCACCATGATCCGTTGGCTGAAAAACGGCGCCGGCATCGCCTACGCCCCGCTGATGTGGGTGATCGAAGAGATCAAGCGCGGCGAGATCGAGATCCTGTTCAAAAGCTACCATTCGGATCCGCGACCGATCTACGCGCTCTATACCGAGAAGGACAAACTGCCGCTGAAGGTGCAGGTGTGTATCAACTACCTAACCGACTATTTCGAACGCGTGGCGGCGGTCTATCAGGGCTATCGCTGAGCGGCGCTCAAATAGCGGTGCGCCAGCGCGCCCAGCAGCATCAGCGCCAGCATGCCGAGGCCCCATAGCAGCCAGACGGCGTAGCCGGCCCAGTTCAGCAGCAGAGGAAAATAGCTCGCCAGCCCGCTGCCCAGCTGTTTCAGCCACGGCAGCCAGGCATCCAGCACCGTCTGCGGCACCAGACTCAGCGCACCGCTCACCGGCAGCGATGCGCCGCCGGCCGCTTCCGCCAACGCCGGGAGCCAGGTCAGCACGCCGGCCACGCCCCAGGCCAACAGCGTCCATAGCGCCATGGCGCCCAGCAGCAGCGCGGCTGTCCAACCGCCCCGGTTCACGGCACACCGCCGCCGCACTGCGGGCAAAAGCGGCTGCCCGGCGGCAACGGCGCGGCGCACTGGCCGCAGGTGGCGCTCACTGTGGCAAATGGCTGACCGCAGCGATGGCAATAACGTGCGCCCGGTTTATTCACCGCCTGGCATTCCGGACACTGCGGCCCCGGCTCGCCATGCTGGTTATAGCGGTTGCCATGATGCCCGCCGCGGTGACCCGCGCGCTGATGACCGCCGTTAATACCGCCTTGCCCCAATAACCTTTTCAGTAAGCTCATCCCGCCTCTCCTCTGTACATTGACGCTGAAGCTCACTGTAAACCCTGGAGTAAACTCCAGGGTAAAGCCCGGCGATGAGGATTTACGTTTCATTACATCGAAAAAGTGGCAAGGCTTTGATGCCGTTAACAAAAGCACCATCGGTATTATCCCACGCCGCCGCGCTGCGTTATGCTGCGGGAACCTCTCCCTGCATCAGGAATAACCATGAAAAAAATCATACTGGACTGTGACCCGGGGCATGACGACGCCATCGCCCTGCTGCTGGCCTGGGGCAATCCGCAGATCGACCTGTTGGCGGTCACCACCGTGGTGGGCAATCAGACGCTGGACAAAGTGACGCGCAACGCACTGGCGGTGGCGCGCATCGCCAATATCACCGGCGTGCCCTTCGCCGCCGGCTGCCCACGCCCGCTGGTGCGCAATATCGAAGTGGCACCCGACATTCACGGCGATTCCGGCCTCGATGGCCCGGTGCTGCCGGAACCCCACCTGCAGCTGGACTCGCGCCACGCGGTGGATCTGATCATCGATACCGTGATGGCCCACCCGCCCGGCAGCGTGACGCTGGTGCCGACCGGCGGCCTGACCAATATCGCCATGGCAGTGCGCAAAGAGCCGCGCATTGCCGAGCGGGTCAAGGAAGTGGTGCTGATGGGCGGTGGCTACCACGTGGGCAACTGGAGCGCGGTGGCGGAGTTCAATATCAAAATCGATCCCGAGGCGGCGCACATCGTGTTTAACGAAAAATGGCCGCTGACCATGGTCGGGCTGGATCTCACCCACCAGGCGTTGGCCACGCCGGCAGTCTGCGAGCGCATCGCCGCCCTCGGCACCCGGCCGGCCGCCTTCGTCGGCGAACTGCTGGCCTTCTTTGGCCACATGTACCGGCAGGCGCAGGGCTTCAGCGCCCCGCCGGTACACGATCCTTGCGCGGTGGCTTACGTGATCGATCCGAGCGTGATGACGGTGCGCAAAGCGCCGGTGGATATCGAACTCACCGGCACCCTGACGCTGGGCATGACGGTCGCGGACTTCCGCGCGCCGCCGCCGCCGGACTGCCACACCCAGGTGGCGGTCAAACTGGATCAGGATAAATTCTGGGATCTGGTGGTAGATGCGCTGGAGCGGATTGGCGAAGTGGAGTGAGATCTGTGAAACATGGATTAACGCGCTTTTACAGGCGCGTTGGTCCGTCTGGCATGATGGCAACAGGGATAGGCAGACCATCTCTCCGTTATTTACAAGAGCACAGAACAATCTTAAAAAAATTTACTTTAATAAAATTCAAAAAAAACCATAAGAACAAGAATAGTCTTAATAAAAATAAAAAATGGCGTGATAAAGAAAATGTGAAATAAGATAATGAACAGCGATAAATAAAATAACGCCCACCGCACCGCCATTAGCAACAACGATTTAACAATAAAATGCTTATCTCATTGGCTCCGTCAGCTGTTTGCCCAGACGCTCGTTGCCGCTCACACGGCGTTCCATTACGCACAAGACAATCACAACCAATTGATTTAAAAACAAAAACAAAACAATAGATTAAAAATTGACTGGAGCGAGATAAATTTGAGAAAATGACAACCCTGTTTAAAAAAAATAAAAAACCTTTTTGCAGGCAACTGAATACGGCTTCCCCCTTTTTATATAAGCCGTCCCCGCGCTCACAGGGGGGGAATTATTTATCACTTCGATATGAAGTCTTTTCAATTCCTATAAAGCATTTCAGGCATTGACGCTTCAGCGAATTTAAACCCCAGGATAAGGATAGGGAATCCTCAAAAAATGCATTCAATGAACGATATCGAGACATGGCGGGTTAACCATGACCGATAAAGCCCCCGTTAACGCACCGGCTATCGCCGTGTTGCCCCTGCTGCTGATCTGGATGGCGGTGCTCCTGCCGGTCTATCACCCCAACATGGGCGGCGGCGGCCTGGCGCTGCCGCAAAATATTCTGGCCTGGAGCGTCATGGCACTGACCACGCTGATCGTGACCTTCACCGTTTGCCTTGGCCGTACCCGTCTTTCGCTTACCCCCACGGCACGCCTGTTGCTGCTCGGCATCGCCGTGCTGGCGCTGCCGCTGCTGTATACCCGCCCCGAGTGGCGCGAAGATGCCCTGTGGCGCTGCGCCGGTTTGCTCGGCGGTTGGCTGTTCTATGTCGCCTGTCTGCAGCTGCGCCTGACAGCCCGGCAGCGCAACCTGTTGCTGTACGGCCTGCTGTTCGCCGTCGGCGTTCAGGCGTTGCTAGCGG
Organism: Serratia sp. A07; assembly: GCF_058725505.1. Classification (NCBI taxonomy): domain Bacteria; kingdom Pseudomonadati; phylum Pseudomonadota; class Gammaproteobacteria; order Enterobacterales; family Yersiniaceae; genus Serratia; species Serratia sp. A07. The sequence goes on along the minus strand of NZ_JBZXDO010000005.1, from coordinate 32,324 downwards.
CGCTACAGCTGTTCGCCCCTGCTCTGGCCTGGGTATCTCCTAACGGCAGCCGGGTCTACGGCGTCTTTCAGCAACCGAACGTGCTGGGCAGCTTCATCGCCACCGGGCTGGCTTTGGCGCTCTGGCTGCTGCTTGCCCCTCTCTCTGCGCCGACGCGGCGGCAACTCCCGCTGCTCGCGCTGCTGGCCGCTTTCTCCGCCCTGCTGGTGCTGATCCAGTCGCGCGCCGCCTGGCTGGGCGGTGCCCTGGCAGCGGCGTTGCTGCTGTGGCGTTTTGCCCGCCAGCACCCGGCCGTGAGCCGCTGGGCCGGCGGTGCGCTGTTGCTGGGCATCGCCCTTGGCCTGATGGTACTGTTCACCGGCTTTGGCCTGGATGGCCGCTCAGGTCTTATCGCACGCGAAGGCTCCAATTATTCACGTCTGACAATGCTGCAAGATACCCTAAGTATGATCCTGGCCAAACCGCTGCTGGGCTGGGGCTACGGCGGCTTTGAATACAGCTTCGCGCACTTCCGTCTGCAGACAATGCCCTGGCGAGAAGTGTTGGAAGTCGCCGGGCACCCGCACAATGAAATCCTGCTGTGGTGGGTTGAGGGCGGCCTGCCGGCGCTGGCGGGTATCGTTATCGTCCTCGTCGCCGGCGCGCTGCTGTTGAAACGCGCCTGGCAACGGGATCGCGAGCAGCCGGCCGGTGCGCGCGTCGGGCTGTTTCTGGTGCTGCTGCCAATGCTGGTACACACCCAGCTGGAATACCCTTTCTATCTGTCTACGCCGCATTGGCTGGCGTTTCTGCTGCTGCTGGCGCTGCTGGACGGCCAAACCGGCGAGCCGCGCCCGCTGCCGTTCGCCAAAGCCCTTAGCCTACCGGTGGCGATGGCGGCCATCGGCGTACTGGTGATGGCGGTCTTTGCCTGGCAAGGGCGCATGGCGCTCACCCAATCGGAGCGCACCATGCTGGCCACCATCGACAGCATCGAGCAGATGCCGCCGCCGGCCGCCTGGATCTACCGGGAGCGCAAAACCTTCGACGAGCAATCTCACGCGCTGCTGGTCTATAACCAAACGCGTGATGATGCCCTGTTGACCGGCTATCGGCAGTGGGCCAACGCCTATCTGCAGCGCCGTATCGACGCCAACGTCTACGCCACGCTGATCATGATCTTGCGCTACCAGGGTGCTCAGGCGGAAGCCGACGCTCGCCAGCGGGAAGCCGCTTTTCTGTTTGCGCGGGATGCGCGGTTCAGGTAGGAAAAGTGAGGTGAGAGCGTGTTGCTCTCACCTGCCGTCTTGAGATTAACTCGGCAAAATCGCGCACGTTTTATCCAGCAGCGATTCTACCGAGGCGCGGTTGCCAACGTCCCAGCCGCGCTTCGAGGCCAGCAAGATAAACCCCCGTTGGCCGGCAAACGTGGTCGGAACGACGGCCACGCCATACTCCGCCAGCTGCTGCGGCGAGAGATGAAAATAATCCGCAAGATCCTTAATCGGGTAGATGCCCATCGCGGTCGGTTGCATCACGCGGCGGGCATAGTAGGTGTGGCGCAACAGCTTATCCGGCAAAGGTCGCCATTGTTCCTGAATATAGGGGCGTTCTGCCTGTAATTGGCGCCGTACATCTTCGCGCAGACAGGTCAGGTGAATATGCAATTGGTTCTGGCTGCGGCCATAAGCGGAGTTGATCGCCATGCCCAGCCTGTCGTCCGGCACCGGCCCGCCATACTCGGCGGCCAGCCGGTAACGCATCAGCCATGCATAGCCAAAATAGTCCGTCCGCTCCCCGGCCAGCAGCAGCGGGCTTTCAATGCCGGAAAGCGGCGCCGTCGGCACCAGAATGAAGTGATAGGGATAACGCGGGTTTTGCAGCACGCTAAAGCCCTGCGCTTTCCCCTGCGGCATATAAATCTGCTCACACGGGGCCGGATCGCGCTTTTGCTGATAGTTGGCCATGCAGAGCTTATCGACCACGCCCCACAGCGCATCGGAACGGGCGCAGCCCGTCAGGGAAAGAACGCCCAGCAACAGCAACCAACGCCGGGTAGACACACCAAAGCACGCCATCGTCATCTTTCTCGGCATCATCGCCGCACAGCACTCTTTGCGTGGGCGAGAAAAAACTCAAAATGGGGAATGAACAAGGGGCCAGTGCATGGCCCCTTGAGGAAAGATTACGCCGTGCCGCCGACGGTCAGCGTATCCAGTTTCAGCGTCGGTTGGCCGACGCCCACCGGCACGCTCTGGCCTTCCTTGCCACACACGCCCACGCCTTTATCGAGCGCCAGATCGTTGCCGACCATCGAGATCTGCTGCATCGCCTCGATGCCGGAGCCGATCAGCGTCGCCCCTTTCACCGGTTTGGTGATGCGGCCCTTCTCGATCAGGTAGGCTTCGGTGGTGGAGAACACGAACTTGCCGGAGGTGATGTCCACCTGGCCGCCGCCAAAGTTCGGCGCGTACAGGCCGTATTCGACGCTGGCGATGATCTCTTCCGGCGTCGATTGGCCCGCCAGCATATAGGTGTTGGTCATGCGCGGCATCGGCAGATGCGCGTAGGACTCGCGGCGGCCGTTGCCGGTCGGCGCGACGCCCATCAGCCGCGCGTTGAGCTTGTCCTGCATGTAGCCTTTCAGCACGCCGTTTTCGATCAGCACGTTGTACTGGCCCGGCACGCCTTCGTCGTCGATCGCCAGCGAACCGCGCCGCCCTTGCAGGGTGCCGTCATCCACCACGGTGCACAGCTCGGAAGCCACCAGCTCGCCCATATGGCCGCTGAACACCGAGGTGCCACGCCGATTGAAGTCGCCTTCCAGGCCGTGGCCCACCGCCTCGTGCAGCAGGACACCCGGCCAGCCGGCCCCCAGCACCACCGGCATATTGCCGGCCGGCGCCGCCACCGCGCCAAGGTTGACCAGCGCCATGCGCACCGCTTCTTTGGCGTAAGCATCGGCGCGCACGTCGCCGTCGACGGTTTCCAGGAAGTAGTCATAGCCGAAACGGCCGCCGCCGCCGCTGGAGCCGCGCTCACGCTTGCCATCCTGCTCCACCAGCACGCTGACGGAGAGGCGTACCAGCGGGCGAACGTCCGCCGCCAGCGTGCCGTCGGTGGCAGCCACCAACACCTGTTCGTAAACGCCGGTGATGCTGGCGTTCACTTCCTGCACCCGTGCATCGGCGGCACGCGCCACCTTGTCGACGCGGTGCAGCAGGGCAATTTTCTCTTCGCGCGGCAGGCTTTGCAGCGGATCGAGCAGCGGGTACAGCGCCCGATAGCCGATCTCGCCCAGGGTGTGCGCCCGCCCGTCGCCCTGCTCACTCACGATGCTGCGCGCCGCCTGGGCGCTCTGCTGCAGCGCATTCAGGGTGATCTGATCGGCATAGGCGAAGCCGGTCTTCTCGCCGCTGACGGCGCGCACGCCAACGCCCTGGTCGATATTGTAAGAGCCATCCTTGATGATGCCGTCCTCGATCACCCAGGCTTCGTGATAGCTGGACTGGAAATAGAGATCGGCGTAATCGATACGGCGTTCTGCCAGTTGACCCAGTACCTTGTACAGGTCTTGATGACTCAGCTTGTTGGTAGCGAGTAACTGCTCACTGACAAACGTCAGGCTCATAATGGTTTCACTCTTGATTGGAGGATAACTTGTCAGACGGCGCCGTCAGCGACGTCTGGAATCGGTTGTGCTGCAGCACCGGCATCTGCGCACGAATATTTTTCAGGCTTGCGGTGTCCACGCGCACCTTCAGCGCCGCCACGGCGTCCGCGTTCTCAGCCAGCACCTTGCCCCAGCCGTCGACAGCCAGCGTGTGGCCCCAGGTGCGGCGGGTCGGCCCGTGGCGCCCCACCTGCGCCGGCGCCAGGATCATGCACTGGTTCTCGATCGCCCGGGCGCGCAGCAGAATTTCCCAATGCGCCTCGCCGGTGACCCGGGTAAAGGCCGCCGGCACCGAAATCAGTTCGGCCCCCTGTGCCCGCAGCGCCTGGAACAGCGCGGGGAAGCGCAGATCGTAGCATATGGTCATACCCAAACGCCCGACCGGCGTATCCACTACCGTCAGGTGCTGCCCGTGCTGGTAGGTATCCGACTCGCGGTAGTGGCCGTGCGCATCGTTGATGTCCACATCGAACATGTGCAGCTTGTCGTAGCGGGCGCGGATTTCGCCCTGCTCGTCGAACAACAGGCTGCTGGTGGTGATAAGCTCCGGGTTTTCGCGGCTGATCAAGGGCATCGAGCCCACCAGCAACCACACGCCATAGCGGCGCGCCAGCTCGCGCACCGCGTTTTGCAGCGGACCGTCGCCCTGTTTTTCCGCCTGTTGGCGGTAGGCCGCAGAGTTGGCGAACAGCAGCGCGTTCTCCGGCGTCATGACCAGTTTTACCCCGGCATTGAGCTGTTTGATCTGCTGTTCAATCTGGGCCAGGTTATCGCGCACCTGATCGCCACTGCACAACTGCAACAACGCAACGTTAGCATTCCTCATGACGCCTTATCCTCCTTTGCCTTACGAAGTACCTCATTGATCTTCGGCTGGTCGAGATCGCCGCCGATATGGTAGCGAATCAGCGAAATCTTGCTCCACAGCGGCCCCAGCACCTGCGAGGCGGCAAATACCGCCGCGCCGACGATCGGGTTCACCACAAACGCCGTGGCCACGCCGACGGTCGCCGAAATCGCCGGCGCCACCACCGCCTCCATATCAATACGGCGGCGCGCCAGATCGATCTGGCCACTCATGGCGATATCCGCCGCCAAGCCGTCGATCAATAGATTATCAGTATGCATTATGCCATCTTTCAGCCAGGCGGTGCTGCGGATGGAGTCAAAGTAGAAGCCTTTGCCGAAGGTATCGCTGAAATCGAACTGCAGCTTGCGCAGCAAGGCGTCGAAGCTGACCAATCGCAGCAGCTGACCGGCGCGGCCGCCGCCCATGCTGTCGATCTCGCCCTTGCCCATCTTGACCTGCAGCGCGCCGCTCAGCGTATTGACCTGCGGCTGCCACGGCGCGCCGTGCCAGTACAGATCGAAGTCCACGTCGTAAGGCGCGCCTTTCAGCGGGATAGTGATGCCGAAGAAGGCGGCGGTTTCATCGATTTTGCCGCCGAGCAGCTTGCCTTTCAGCGAGCTGCGCTCTTCCTGCGCATTTTGCTTCCACAGGCCGGTGGCGCTCATACGCCCTTTGCCGGTGTCGACCAGGCCGTGATCCAGCGTCAGGGTATCCCCTCGATTGCTCAGATCCGCCTCGACCCTGCCGAAGTTCTGCCCCAGCACCCAGCACGACTTGCAGCGCAGCATCAGCGAAGGCCAGTCGCGGAAGGAAACTTTCTCCGCCGGCGGCGTCGGCGTGCCCGCCGCGTTTTTCGTCTCGGCGAACTGCGGGTTGTAATACAGGTAGTTGATATCGGCGCGCCACGGCCCGCGATCGGCCACCCGCAGGCTGCCGTCCACTTCATCGCTCTTAGCGCTCACCACGGTGGCACCCAGCTGTTTTTCGGCCGACAGCGTCAGCTTATGCCAGGCCTGGCCGCCCAACAGCAGCTGCGGCGTGGTCAGCGCCACGGTGGTGGGGAAGCTGAAGCCGCCCACCTGACCGCTGCCGCCCCCCTGTTTCAGCGCCGGCGCCAGCAGCGCCAGCCACTGCTCGCCGTCCAGCGCCGGCAGGTTCAGCGTCATCGACTTGCCGGCCGGCAGCGGCGGCGTGCCGCCACCATTGGTTTGCCAGGCGGCGCGCGCCAGATTCACCTGTTTTTTGTCGAAGCGCCATTCACTGTTGAAGCGGTTTTGCTTGCCCGCGCTGCCGGTCAACATGAAGCCGTTCAGACCGCCTTTGACCTTAACGTTCACCGGCAACGCCTCGCCCGGCGGTTTGTCCAGCGGTGAAGGTAAGTGACTGCTCACTTTTTTCAAATCCGCGTCGATGCCGATATCGTAGCTGGCCGAGCCCTGATGTGGGAGCGCGATGGCCACCTGGCTCTGCCAGGGCGCACTGCCGCTGAGCGCATCGGCAACCTCTTTCGGCAGGCCGGGGAACTTGCCCGGCTGCCAATCACCCTTCAGGCCGACGTCAATCTTGTAGTCGCGAGCGCCTTCCTGCGTGGAGAAGTTGACCGCCACCGGCTGCCCGAACCAGGTGGCCGACAGCGGGTCGCTCTGCAGGTTACCGTTGTCGAAGCGGAACTTGCCGCTGAGCTTCTGCAACTCGCTATCCAGCGGCTTGATCAGCAACGAGTTGTTGTTCAGCGCCACTTCACCGGTGGCTTTGACCAGCTCGCCGTCCAGGGGAATATCGAGATGTAAGCGCCCACTGACATCACCGCCAATCTGCAGCTGCTCCAGCGCCGCCCCCAGCGAATCGTGCAGCGGCGTCTGCATGAAGTAGTCGTGCACGTCGCTGCCCGCGCCTGCGACTTCGGCGTCGATCAGCAGCCGCTCTTTCAGGTAATCCGGGATCACCGCGCTGATATTTTTGCCCGCCACCTTGCCCAACCGGGTTTGCGGCGCATGCATCCACAGCCCCTCGTTGGCGAAGTCGAGGTCGATCGCCAAATCGGTCAGCGCCGGCCAGCCCGGTTGGAACTGGAAGGTGGCGTGGCGCAGCGGCACGAAGACTTCAAACTGTCCTTCGTTTTTACGGTACGGGAAGTGCTGCGGATCGCCGGAATAAATCAGCGTGGCGTTATCCACCTGGCCGCCCTGAATGGCGCCGCTCAGGTAGTCCACCAGATGCTTGCCCATCAGCGGTTCCGGGAAATAGCGCCAGGCGTCGGCGCCGTCATACAGGCGGATGCCCGCCAGAATGTTCAGCCACGGATCGCCCTTGGCCGGCTGCTGATAGCGGAAATCACCGTTGACCCACAGCGACTTCGCCTTGACGTCCAGCCCCTGGCTCGCCAGCTCCCAACCCCGATCGTTGTAACGCCAGGTCAGCGCGCCGCGCGCGCTGCTGACTTCAAGCGGCGCACGGAACATATCGCCGTAAGGCAAGGTGCTGCCTGCCAGCCCCAGCGTCAGGCGGCCGTTCTCCACCCCGCCGCTCAACGCCCCGGAGAAGTGGTTGACGCCCGGCAGCAGTTCCCAACGCTGCCAGCTGACATCGCGCCACAGCGCCTGGAAACGGCTCTTTTCCGGCTGGTTCAACGGAATGTCCAGCGCCAAGGCCTCCATCGTCCCCTGCGGCTGCAGATCGTTCCAGCGATCGAGCACGTCCGGGCTGAGGAACGAGAAGGTCGGCAGCAGCGCCGACAGGCGCTCCAGCTGAAGGTTGGTCGCGCGCACCCGCAGCTCTTCATTCTGCGCCGGCCCCATGAACTCGGTGTTTTCCGGCAGCCACAGGGCGGAAAGCGTGCCCTGCGGCCAGGCCTGGCCGTCGGTGCTCAAGCGCAGCTGCGGCACGTCGAGCTGCCAACCGGTACCCTGGCGGCGCAGCGACAGCGCCAGATTGTCCACGTCCAGCCGGTGCTGCGCGGCGCCGGTATCCCAGTTGGCCGCCCCCTGCTTGAGCAACGCGTGGCCGCCGGCAATCTCGCCGTTCTGCACCTGCAGCCAGGCCGCCAGGCTGAAGTCAGCGCTTTCCAGCCCGGTGTTGGCGCGCAGCCAGCGGGTAAACCAGGGTTTCATGTCGATGTTATCGGCCTGCAGGTAGACCGTGCCGGTGTCCAACAGGCCCTGATTATCGCGCAGGTCCATGCGCAGCTGCACCACGCCGTGTTGGCCGTTCAGCGTCGACAGGCTGATCTGCCCCTCGGCGCGGTGACGATCGCGGCCGTTGAGCCAGGTCAGCTGAGGAATGTCGAATTCGGCGCGCGCGCCGGCGGGCGTCAGGAACGAGATACGGCTGTCGCGCAAATCGAAGTGATCGAGCTGGCGTAGCATCAGATCGCTGATTTTACCCGGTTCAAGGCCTTCGCCCTGCCGGTCGCCGCCCAGCGTGGCGTTCAGATCGAGCCGGAATTGATAGAAAGTCAGATCGCGGAACTGCCAGCGCCAGTGCAGCAGCGATTGCCACACGTCCAGCGCCAGCGTCACGCGTTCGATATGCACATTGCTTTTGGGCAGCGTAACGCTCAGGTTACGCACTTCAAGCTGTGGGCCGAACGTTTCCCAACTGCCCTGCAGGAAATCCATCTGCACGGGCACGCCGGACAGCTTCTCCACCTGCGCCAGCAGTTGGGGACGGTAGTCGTTCAGCTTCGGCAGCATCAGGCGCAGCCCGCTGATCAGCAGCGCCACAATCACGATTAGGGTGGCGCCTGTTGCTAACAGAATCCCAGGCAGTCGCCTCACGCAGTTCTCCTTGCTCCGCTGCCTGGCAACGGGAATATCTATGCACTGACGGGCCCGGCATCCGGGCCCTTACGATGTCGGACGGGCTACATCATGACGACGTCGAACTGCTCCTGGCTGTACAACGGTTCGATCTGCACCTTCACCTGTTTGCCGACGAAGATCTCCACTTCGGCCAGCGCATGCGACTCTTCGCTCTTCAGCGCTTCGCCGACCGCCGCCGAAGCGTACACCAGGAAGCGATCGGAATCGTAAGCATGGTGCACGCGCACAATCTCGCGCAGGATCTCGTAGCACACGGTTTCCACCGTTTTCACGGTGCCGCGCCCATTGCAAGTAGGACAATCGTGACAGAGCACATGTTCAATGCTTTCACGCGTTCGTTTACGCGTCATTTCAACTAAGCCTAGCTGAGAGAAGCCGTTGATCGTGGTTTTTACCCGATCTTTACTCAACGCCTGCTCCAGCGAGTGCAGCACCCGGCGGCGATGCTCTTCGTTGTTCATATCGATAAAGTCGATGATGATGATGCCGCCCAGGTTACGCAGCCGCAGCTGGCGCGCGATGGCCTGCGTCGCCTCGATGTTGGTATTGAAGATGGTTTCGTCGAGGTTGCGGTGGCCGACGAAGGCGCCGGTGTTGATGTCGACCGTGGTCATCGCCTCGGTCTGATCGATGATCAGATAGCCGCCGGACTTCAGCTCCACCTTACGTTCCAGCGCACGCTGGATCTCGTTTTCCACATCGTACAGATCGAAAATCGGCTGGCTGCCGGTATAGAGTTCGAGCTTGTTGGTAATGTCCGGGATGTACTCGCCGGTAAACTCCACCAGCAGATCGTGCGTTAGCCGCGAATCGACGCGGATGCGATCCAGCGCCGCGCCGGCGAAATCGCGCAAGATGCGTTGCGCCAACGCCAGCTCGCCGTACAGCTTGTATTTGGTCTGGTTGCGCTTCTTGCGCTCCATTACCTTGGTCCACAGGCGTTTAAGGAACGCGGCATCCTGCGCCAGCTCTTCCTCGCCGATGCCTTCCGCCGCGGTGCGGATGATAAAACCGCCCAGCTCGTCGCAGTGCGGCGCAACGATGGATTTCAGGCGCTCGCGCTCGGCTTCGCTGTCGATACGCTGTGAAACGCCGACGTGCGCCGCGCCCGGCATGAAGACCAGATAGCGCGATGGCAGCGTGATGTCGGTGGTCAGGCGCGCGCCCTTGGTGCCGAGCGGATCTTTCACCACCTGCACCATCAGGTCTTGCCCCTGGCGCACCAGCTCGGCGATGTCGCGCACGTGGAAGTTTTTCCGCTCGTCGCCGGCGACGCATTCGGTATGCGGCATGATGTCGGAGGCGTGCAGGAAGGCGGCCTTGTCCAGGCCGATGTCGACGAACGCCGCCTGCATCCCCGGCAAGACGCGGCTGACGCGCCCTTTATAGATATTGCCGACGATGCCGCGTTTGGATTCGCGTTCGATATGGATCTCTTGCAGAATGCCGCCATCGATATAGGCGACCCGCGTTTCAGACGGTGTGATATTAACCAGTAGCTCAGCTGTCATGCCTTCTCCTCAGAGCCGGTCGATAATGGCAGCGCCCATCAACCGGTTCTTACATCACGTAATGCGACAAAATTACTGAGCAGCTCATGTGTTTCGACCAGCGGCAGACCGACCACCGCGTGATAACTCCCGGTTATCGTTCTGACGAAACAACCACCCTTTCCTTGAATTCCATAGGCGCCCGCTTTATCCATCGGTTCGCCCGTAGCAATATAGTCGCGGATATCCTGTTGTGACAGGCTGCGGAACGTCACGTCGGTCACCACCAGCTGGCAGCGCACGTCGTGGCGATCGGCGATCGCCACCGCCGTCATCACCTGATGCTGTTTGCCCGACAAAGCCGCCAGCATATCCGCCGCATGGGCTTCGTCGCGCGGCTTCTCCAGCACCCGGCCGTTGAGCACCACGATGGTGTCGGCGCCCAGCACCGGCCGATCTTCCTGCGCCAACGCTACACCCGCTTTGGCCTTGTCCTGCGCCAGGCGGCGCACATAGGCTTCGGCGGCTTCGCCTTCCCGGCGCTGCTCTTCGGTATGCGTCAGCAGAATGTCGAACGACACGCCCAACAGGGTCAGCAGTTCACGTCGACGTGGGGAGCCGGAGGCCAGATAAAGCGAAGTCATTGAGATACCCTTACTGTACGGCGAACTGACGGCGGATTTTGCGCATCAACAGGAACAACCACGGCCACAAAATGCCGTTTACCACACTACTCCAGAACACCTCTGGGCGGAAAGAGACGTTGATCACTAAAAACTCAGCCCAGAACACCACCACGTCCATCGACAGCGACAGCAGCACGACGATCAGCGCCTGTTGCCACAGCGCCATATTGCGGAACAGTTGGAATTTGAACGCCACCAGGTAGGCGATGATACCCAGCGCCAGCGCGCGCACGCCCAGCGTGGAGCCGAGGATCAGATCCATGATCAGCCCCAGCACGAAGCCGGTGCCGACGTTGACCCGGTGCGGCAAGGCCATCACCCAGTAGATCAGGATCAACACCAGCCAGGAAGGCCGGAACATGTAGATTTGCTCCGGCCACGGCATGATTTGCAGCACCAACGCCACCAGGAACGACAGCCAGATTATCCAGCGCCCGTGGCTGCGGTAGCTGTTCATTGCACCACTCCCGCCGCAGCAGGCTGAGCTTGAGGCTGGACAGACGCCGGAGCGGCGGTTTGCGGCGCCACGCCGGTAGCCGGAGCCGGCAGCTGAGGCCCGACCGAACCGGCAGGCGGCAGCACCTGCGGCATCATCTGCATCAGGCGTTCATTTGCCACGCGGTGCACTTCGTCCGGCGGCAGCGGCATGTCGCCGTTGCGATCGGCGCCCCACAGCAGCAGCAGGTAGCGCAAGCGCTGCAGACCGGCGGTCGGCCGCGCCTGAATCACGGTGTAAGCGCGCTGGTTGTCGACCTTGACCGAGGAGACCACCGCCACCGGATAGCCTTCCGGGAAGCGGCCGCCGAGGCCGGAGGTCACCAGCACGTCGCCAACGCGGATATCGGTGTTGTTCGGCAGATGCTCCAGCTGCAGATCGTCGGCGCAGCCGCTGCCTGCGGCAATCACCCGAATATCGTTGCGCAGCACCTGGATCGGCAGCGCGTGCGAGGCATCGCAGATCAGCAGCACGCGGCTGGTGACTTTCGCCACCGCCACCACCTGACCAACCACGCCCTTGTCGCTGATCACCGGCTGGCCTTCATAGACGCCGTTGTCCGACCCTTTGTCGATCACCACCTGATCGCTGTACGGATCGGAACCGGTGGAGATGACCTGGGTCACCATCTTGTGTTCGTCCTGGCGCAGCGGGGAACCCAGCAGCTCGCGCAAACGGGCGTTTTCCTGCTTGAATTGGCCAAGAAGAAGAATATCGCTGTTTTTCAGCAGCAGTTCCTGCCGCAGAGCTCGGTTTTCCAGCTCCAGCTGTTGGCGGGTAGCCAGCGTTTCTGACACGCTGTCCAAAACTTTACGCGGCCCGTTGGCCAGAAAATAGAAAGGGCTGACTGCGGTGTCCATGTAGTTGCGTATCTTCACGAACGTGCCGAGCCGGCTGTCAGCAACGATCAGGCCAATGGCCGCGATCACCGCCAAAAAAAGTCGCAGTTGCAGGGAAGGCCCCCTGCTAAAAATCGGCTTCATAAATTATGCGAGTTCCTCGACAACAGAAAGAGGAACCGTACCCGATTTTCGCTGTGCGCATTCATCCGATACGATTCCTCCTTCCAGGGGCTGACTATTCTTCGCTGAACAAATCGCCGCCGTGCATGTCGATCATTTCCAACGCCTTGCCGCCACCGCGCGCCACGCAGGTCAACGGATCTTCCGCCACCACGACCGGAATGCCGGTTTCTTCCATCAGCAGGCGATCGAGGTTGCGCAGCAGCGCGCCGCCGCCGGTCAAGACCATGCCACGTTCGGAAATGTCGGAGGCCAATTCTGGCGGGCACTGCTCCAGCGCAACCATCACCGCGCTGACGATGCCGGTCAGCGGCTCTTGCAGGGCTTCGAGGATTTCATTGGAGTTCAGGGTAAAGCCGCGCGGTACGCCTTCGGCCAGGTTACGGCCGCGGACTTCGATTTCGCGCACTTCGTCGCCCGGATAGGCAGAACCGATTTCGTGCTTGATGCGCTCGGCGGTCGCTTCGCCGATCAGCGAGCCGTAGTTACGGCGCACATAATTGATGATGGCTTCATCGAAGCGGTCGCCGCCGATGCGCACGGAAGAGGAGTACACCACGCCGTTCAGCGAGATCACCGCCACTTCCGTGGTACCGCCACCGATATCCACCACCATGGAACCGGTCGCTTCGGAAACCGGCAGACCTGCGCCGATCGCCGCCGCCATCGGCTCTTCAATCAGGAACACTTCACGCGCGCCGGCCCCTTGGGCGGACTCGCGGATAGCGCGGCGTTCAACCTGGGTTGCGCCGACCGGCACACAGACCAGCACGCGCGGGCTTGGGCGCATGAAGCTGTTGCTGTGAACCTGTTTGATAAAGTGCTGCAGCATTTTTTCGGTCACGAAGAAGTCGGCGATTACGCCGTCTTTCATCGGGCGAATAGCCGCGATGTTGCCGGGGGTGCGGCCCAGCATCTGTTTGGCGTCATGACCGACGGCCGCTACGCTCTTTGGGGAGCCGGCACGATCCTGGCGAATGGCAACCACCGAAGGTTCATTCAGTACGATGCCTTGCCCTTTAACATAAATCAGGGTATTGGCGGTACCCAAGTCGATGGACAAGTCGTTGGAAAACATGCCACGAAATTTCTTAAACATAACGAAAGGATAATCCTGCAAGCTGGGGGCGGAAAATAAAATCCGCCTACTTTACCAACCACACGAAGCAGCGACAAGGCGCAAAAACGTTCTACTTCGGTGAAAAATAGTCTGTATTGTTTCTGCTCGAATGCACGGAAATTGGATGAGGCCTGAATTCCCTGAACAAAGGCTCAGTTTACCACCCTGTCAACGCACGAAACGGCGTAACACAGCTCATAAAATCTAACATATTCCCTGATTGCCGCCGATGGTAAGCACCTACCAACGTCAACCAGATAAAAGCTGACAAGAGCCTATCTCAAATAGGCGTCGTTGTCGCAGGCAGATTGGAGAAAACTCCAAAATGACGGGTGACATGGCCCAGATGGATCCGGCGCTCATTCTACGTCAATTTTTGTCCGGCAATCAGCTTAAACACGATAACGACGTGAATATTTTTTACGCCCCACGTCGATCGGTTCCGGCGACGCGAAAAAGTCGCCCTGCCCGCCGTGGATACCACGCTCTTTCAGCGTCTGCCACTCGTTGCGCGTGCGTACGCTGGCGGCGAACACCTGCGCGTGCGTGCCCGCGCAGGCGCCCGTCAGGCTCTGCACGAACAGCTGATTTTCGTCCCGCTTATCGATACTCCGCACCAGCCCCGGGTGGAGCTTGACGATCTCCACCTGCAACGACTTGATATAGGACGTACTGACCACGGTTAAACCCGCTTTGGACACCGCGAGGCGGCAGCCCAGCCCTGACAGCAACTTCAGTACCGGACGCAAACGGTCGATATGTTGACACACATCTGCCTCCGCAAGTTCAATCAGAATTCGCCTACGCTGACTTTTTTCGCACTGCAACAACGTATCGCGCAGCCAGCGCTGGAAAGAACGCTGCAAAATCGAGTCGACGCACAGCGGAAACGCCAGCGTTTCCTCAGGCCATTGCGCCAGCAAGGGGATGATGCGGCTCACCTGTTGGCGATCGTAACTCTCCGCCAACCCCAGCTGCTGCACCAGCGGCATATATTCCGCCGGCAGCAACTCCTGGGAGCCGTCATAAATCCGGCTCATGATCTCAAGATGGTGTACCTCGCCTGCCACGGTCACCGCCGGTTTCTGATACAGCCGCGGGCCGCCGCGCGCCAGTACCTGTTCCAGCAACGTGCGCCACTTGACGCTGCCGCGCCCCTTTTCCGGCACCTGGCTGTCGTACACATACCAGCCGTTTTCGCCCTGCAGCGTCGCGTGGCGCGTCGCCTGCTCCGCGTAATCGATCACCTGCTCCGTGGTTTGCCCGCTGCGGTACGCCACGATGCCGATGTGCAGGAAGGCCTCACGATCGATCAGCGCCGTGGAAGGCAAGGCATCGATGGCGTTGACCAGCTGTGACGCGATGCCGTCGGCCTCCTTCAGGGTTCGATGCGGCAACAGCACGGTAAAATCGCTGTGGAAATAGCGCGCCAGCAGCGCCGAGGGGTAGCGCATCACAAAGGTAGACAGCAGGTTAACCAGCGAATACATCAGCTCCTGTACCGCCACGCTGCCGTGCGTGTCGCGCAGGGTCTCGAAATCGGGCAGCCGCACCATCATCACGATGCCGTGCGAACCTTCGTCTTCCAGCTGAGTGGTCAATTGATTATCGAAGAACAGGCGATTATTCAGCCCGGTTTTGGCGTCCTGCGCGGCGAAGGCGCGGATCAGCGTATCGACCCGGCTGCGCTCTTCCCGCGCTTCCGCCAGATCGGCCAGCAGGCGATCGAGCGCGCCGCTGACGTTGGCCGGCCACTCACGCACGTCGCCCTGCATGACGTTTTCACGCTCGCCGTTCAGAATGCGCCGCGCGCGGCGTTCCAGGCGATCTTCACCGTCGGCCTGCTCACGCAACCAGCGCAGGCTGAACAGCAAAACCACCACCATGACGACGATCGACAGCGTGACGGCGGCGGTGGACTGCAACGTGCGCACGTCGCTGGCGAAGGGATCGAGGTAAGTGATGTACAGCGTGCTGCCCGGATGTTGCAACAGGGGGCGCGAGACCTGACGATAGCCGTTCAGCGTATCCCAGGGCTCTTTTTTCAGCGTCGGCAATTTATAGTTGAGAAACTGGCTGGTGCCGGCCTCTACGCGGATCGACACGATGCCGAGCGGGCGCATGACGATCGGCAACCATTTCTCCTGATCGCGCGGCGATTCGTGCAACATGGCCTGATCGATAGAGGTAACCAGCGAATCAAAGCGACGCTCCTGGCGATCCTGGGTAACGTAAAAGAAGCTGTATGAGCATCCCATCAGCATCAAAAACATCGCCAGCGCGACCAACAGAGTGATCAATGCAGAGAGTTTGGTGGTAAATCGCATCCCTGTGCCTTGTCCGCTATGGTTAAGTGAGTGTTCACCCTTTAGCTAAAAGGGGCCGTCCAACCCTAACAAGCCTTGCTGAAGAATTAAACCTGCAAGCGCCGTTTTTGTCCTTTGTCAGGACTTGGGCCGCTTATTATGCATATAGTCAAATAAATGTGATTCAGCCATTGATAGAAAAGTGTAAACGAGAGGAAGAGTGACATGCGTGCACTGTTATTGGAACAACAAGACGACCAAACTCTGGCTCAAATCAAAGATATCGGCAGCGATAGCTTGCCGGAAGGCGATGTCACCGTCGACATCAACTGGTCCAGCCTAAATTATAAGGATGCGCTGGCGATCACCGGCAAAGGCAAGATCGTGCGCAACTTCCCGATGGTGCCGGGCATCGACTTCGCCGGCACCGTGCGCCACAGCCGCGACGATCGCTTCAAAGAGGGGCAAAGCGTGGTGCTCACCGGCTGGGGCGTGGGTGAACATCACTGGGGCGGCCTGGCCGAGCAGGCGCGCGTCTCGGGCGAATGGCTGGTACCGCTGCCGAACGGCCTGGATGAGCGCAAGGCGATGATCATCGGCACCGCCGGCTTTACCGCCATGCTGTGCGTCATGGCGCTGGAGGAAGGCGGCGTGCACCCGGACGACGGCGATATTCTGGTTACCGGCGCCAGCGGCGGCGTGGGCAGCACCGCCATCGCCCTGCTGGCGGCGTTGGGCTATCGGGTGACCGCCATCAGCGGCCGCGATAGCAATACCGACTACCTGAAAGCGCTCGGCGCCAAAGAGGTGATGTCGCGCGATGGCTATATCGACACGCCGCGCCCGCTGGAGAAACAGCTGTGGGCCGGCGCGGTGGACACCGTCGGCGACAAACTGCTGGCGCGGGTGCTGGCGCAGATGAACTATAACGGCACCGTCGCCGCCTGCGGCCTGGCGGGCGGTTATCAGCTGCCGACCACCGTGATGCCGTTCATTCTGCGCAACGTGCGTCTGCAGGGCGTGGATTCAGTACATACGCCGCTGCACCGCCGCCAAACCGCCTGGGAGCGGCTGGCCGGTATTCTGCCGGACAGCTTCTATCAGCAGGCCACGCATGAAATCACCCTCGAGCAGGCGCCGGCCACCGCCGCCGCGCTGCTGAGCAACCAAATCACCGGCCGCACCCTGGTGAAAATCCGCTGACCTTCTCCCCCCGGCAACGGGGGTTCACCCGCTTCTGCGAAATTTCATATTTTCCCGCGTCCCCTCGCTTCCGGCCGGCTTTAGCGCCATGCTTATTTCATGGAGACCCGTTAGCCGCTCGCAGGCGGCGGGAATCAGTCGCGGAGAACATAAGCATGAACAAACACCCGAAATTGACCGAGGCCGACGTCACGCCGGAGAGCGTGTTCCACCAGCGGCGCAAAGTGCTGCAGGCGCTCGGCATCACCGCCGCTACGCTGGCGCTGCCTACCGGCGCACGGGCGGATCTGCTGTCGTGGTTCAAAGGCAACGATCGCCCCAAGGCGCCGCCGGGCAAAGCGCTGGAATTCAGCAAGCCGGCCGCCTGGCAGGCGCAGCTGGCAATGACGCCGGAAGACAAGGTCACCGGCTACAACAACTTCTATGAATTCGGCCTCGACAAAGCCGATCCGGCCGCCAACGCCGGCGGGCTGAAAACCGAAGGCTGGAAAGTGCGCATCGATGGCGAAGTGGCGAAGCCGATAACGCTGGATATCGACGATCTGATGAAGCGTTTCCCGCTGGAACAGCGCATTTACCGCATGCGCTGCGTCGAGGCCTGGTCGATGGTGGTGCCGTGGATCGGTTTCGAACTGGGTAAGCTTCTCAAGCTGGCCGAGCCGAACAGCAACGCGCGCTACGTGGCCTTCCAGACGCTGTACGATCCGGAGCAGATGCCCGGCCAGAAAGATCGCTTTATCGGTGGCGGCCTGAAGTACCCCTACGTCGAAGGGCTGCGGCTGGACGAGGCGATGCATCCGCTGGCGCTGCTGACCGTCGGCGTGTACGGCAAAACCCTGCCGCCGCAAAACGGCGCGCCGCTGCGGCTGATCACGCCATGGAAATACGGCTTCAAAGGCATCAAATCGATCGTGCATATCCGTCTGGTGCGCGATCAGCCGCCGACCACCTGGAACCAATCCGCGCCGAACGAGTACGGTTTTTATGCCAACGTGAACCCGCACGTCGATCATCCGCGCTGGTCGCAGGCCACCGAGCGTTTCATCGGCTCCGGCGGCATTCTCGACGTCAAACGCCAACCGACGCTGCTGTTCAACGGCTATGCCGATCAGGTGGCGTCGCTGTATCGCGGCATGGATTTGCGGGAGAATTTCTAAGTGCGCCTGACGCCTGTTCATATCAAATGGCTGAAAGCCGCCCTGCATCTGGCGGCGTTTTTGCCCTTTCTGTGGTTGGTGCTGGCGGTAGATCAGGGCTGGTTCAGCGCCGATCCGTCCAAGGACATCCAACATTTTACCGGCAGGATGACGCTGAAACTGCTGCTGGCCACGCTGATGATCGCCCCGCTGGCGCGCTACGCCCGCCAGCCGCTGCTGATCCGCTGCCGCCGTCTGGTGGGGCTGTGGTGCTTTGCCTGGGGCACGCTGCACCTGATAAGCTACTCCACGCTGGAGCTGGGGCTGAGCAATCTCGGCCTGCTGGGCAGCGAGCTGGTGAATCGCCCTTATCTGACGCTTGGCATCCTCACCTGGCTGATCCTGCTGGCGCTGGCGGCCACCTCGACGCTGTGGGCGATGCGCAAACTGGGCGCCAAATGGCAAATGTTGCACAACTTCGTCTATCTGGCGGCGATCCTCGCCCCTATCCACTACCTGTGGTCGGTCAAAACGTTTTCCCCCCAGCCGTTCATCTACGCGCTGCTGGCGGTGGCGCTGTTGGGCCTGCGTTACAAGAAATTCCGCGCCTGGTGGCGCTGAATCACGCGGCGGCGCGCGTTATTGTCGTTGAAAAACACGCGCCGCCGGCCGGAACTTTTTCTGTGTTCCAGCGCTCATATTCCTGTCACGGATCCCCGAGTTCGTCGATTTGGGGTTGAATATCTTCGCTGATAAGACCAGTATTTAGCTGCGAATTGCTACGATATCGTTATAATGCCCGACCTTGTTTCTGTTCTCAGGGTGAATTGGCCCCTTAACAGGTGACAAATCGATAACATCGGGTTATTTTCTACGATGATGGTTTTATTGCCGGAGATACCAGCACAATGGCGGATAAGTTTCACATTTTGCTTCTGAACGGCCCCAATCTCAATCTGCTGGGGACGCGTGAGCCGGAGAAGTACGGCAGCACGACGCTGACAGAGATTGTTAACGGATTGGAAAACCAGGCATCCGCATTGGATATTACCCTGAGCCATCTGCAATCCAACGCCGAGCATCAGCTGATCGATCGCATTCATCAGGCGCGCGGCAACACCGATTTCATTCTGATAAACCCGGCGGCGTTCACGCATACCAGCGTGGCGCTGCGCGATGCGTTGCTGGCGGTGCAGATCCCGTTCATCGAGATCCACCTGTCCAACGTGCACGCCCGCGAACCTTTCCGCCATCACTCCTATCTCTCAGACGTGGCGGTAGGCGTGATTTGCGGCCTCGGCGCGGATGGCTACGCTTTCGCTTTACAGGCAGCGGTTAACCGTCTGTCAAAAACCCACTAATTGCTCCACAAAAAGAGTACGGAATCACACTCATGGATATTCGTAAAATCAAGAAACTGATCGAACTGGTTGAAGAATCAGGCATTTCTGAACTGGAAATCTCTGAAGGCGAAGAATCGGTTCGCATCAGCCGTGCCGCACCGGCGCAGGCTTACCCTGTCATGCAACAGGCCTATGCGATGCCGGCACAGCAGCAGCCGGCCCTGGCTGCCGCCGTTGCTACCGCACCTGCGGCAGAAACCCCGGCGGCACCGGCGGCCATGAGTGGCCACGTCGTTCGTTCGCCAATGGTAGGCACCTTCTACCGCACCCCAAGCCCGGACGCGAAAGCCTTCGTGGAAGTGGGCCAGAAAGTGAACGCCGGCGATACCCTGTGCATCGTTGAAGCCATGAAAATGATGAACCAGATCGAAGCGGACAAGTCCGGCGTCGTGAAAGCCATCCTGGTGGAACACGGCCAGCCGGTCGAATATGACGAGCCGCTGGTCGTCATCGAATAACGAGGCGCCCCCATGCTTGATAAAATTGTTATCGCCAACCGCGGCGAGATCGCGCTTCGCATCCTGCGTGCCTGTAAAGAACTGGGCATCAAGACCGTTGCGGTTCACTCCGCGGCCGACCGCGATCTGAAACACGTGCTGCTGGCCGACGAGACCGTCTGCATCGGTCCTGCGCCATCAGTAAAAAGCTACCTGAACATCCCGGCCATCATCTCGGCGGCGGAAATCACCGGCGCCGTGGCGATCCACCCGGGCTACGGCTTCCTGTCCGAGAACGCCGACTTCGCCGAGCAGGTTGAACGCTCCGGCTTCATCTTCATCGGCCCGAAAGCCGAAACCATCCGCCTGATGGGCGACAAGGTTTCCGCGATCAACGCCATGAAGAAAGCCGGCGTGCCTTGCGTACCGGGCTCCGACGGCCCGCTGACCGACGACATGGATAAAAACCGTGCCTTCGCCAAGCGCATCGGTTATCCGGTGATCATCAAGGCGTCCGGCGGCGGCGGCGGTCGCGGCATGCGCGTCGTGCGCAGCGACAAAGACCTTGAGCAGTCCATCAACATGACGAAAGCGGAAGCCAAAGCGGCTTTCAACAACGACATGGTGTACATGGAAAAATACCTGGAGAATCCGCGCCACATCGAGATTCAGGTATTGGCCGACGGCCAGGGTAACGCCATCTATCTGGCCGAGCGCGACTGCTCCATGCAGCGCCGCCACCAGAAAGTGGTCGAAGAAGCGCCGGCACCGGGCATCACCAGCGAAATGCGCCGTTACATCGGCGAACGCTGCTCGAAAGCCTGCGTGGAAATCGGCTACCGCGGTGCGGGTACCTTCGAGTTCCTGTATGAAAACGGCGAGTTCTATTTCATCGAAATGAACACCCGTATTCAGGTAGAGCACCCGGTTACCGAAATGATCACCGGCGTGGATCTGATCAAAGAGCAGCTGCGCATCGCTGCCGGTCAACCACTGTCGATCAAACAGGAAGAAGTGAAGATCCACGGCCACGCGGTAGAATGCCGTATCAACGCCGAAGATCCGAACACCTTCCTGCCGAGCCCGGGCAAGATCACCCGCTTCCACGCGCCAGGCGGTTTCGGCGTGCGTTGGGAATCTCATATCTACGCCGGTTATACCGTACCGCCGTACTATGACTCCATGATCGGCAAACTGATCACCTTCGGCGAAAACCGTGACGTGGCGATTGCCCGCATGAAGAACGCCCTGGCTGAACTGATCATCGACGGCATCAAAACCAACGTTGAGCTGCAGCAGAAGATCATGAATGACGAAAACTTCCAGCACGGTGGCACCAATATCCACTATCTGGAGAAGAAGCTGGGTCTGCAGGAAACCTAAGGCAGCCACGCAGCATCGTCTGACGAAAGGCCGGTTAATCACCGGCCTTTTTCTTTGGCGTTGCCGCCAGTAACGGCTTGGCAAAACGCCGTCATGCCGTAAAATTCCCTACCTTTGATGAATCCATCACCGTAAACCTATGGGAGACACGGATGGACAAACGTTTTATCCAGGCGCACCGCGAAGCGCGTTGGGCGCTGGGGCTGACGCTGCTCTACCTGCTGGCCTGGGGGCTGGCGGCCTACCTACCGGACAGCGCTATCGGCGTCACCGGCCTGCCGCACTGGTTCGAAATGGCCTGCCTGCTGGTGCCGATGCTGTTCATCGGCCTGTGCTGGCTAATGGTGCGCACGGTGTTCCGCGACATTTCGCTGGAGGACCGCGATGCAAACTGAAGTGATCCTGCCGCTGGTCGCCTACCTGCTGCTGGTGTTCGGTCTGTCGGTGTACGCCTACAGCCGCCGCCAGAGCGGGAATTTCCTCAGCGAATACTTCCTCGGCAACCGCTCGATGGGCGGCTTTGTGCTGGCGATGACCCTGACCGCCACCTACATCAGCGCCAGTTCGTTTATCGGCGGCCCCGGCGCCGCCTACAAATACGGCCTGGGCTGGGTGCTGCTGGCGATGATTCAGCTGCCGGCGGTGTGGCTGTCGCTCGGGGTGCTGGGCAAGAAATTCGCCATCCTGGCGCGGCGCTACAACGCCATCACCCTCAATGACATGCTGTATGGCCGCTACCAAAGCCGCCTGCTGGTGTGGTTGGCCAGCCTCAGCCTGCTGGTGGCGTTTCTCGGCGCCATGACGGTGCAGTTTATCGGCGGCGCCCGCCTGCTGGAGACCGCCGCCGGCATTCCTTACGACACCGGCCTGCTGATCTTCGGCATCAGCATCGCGCTGTACACCGCCTTCGGCGGCTTCCGCGCCAGCGTGCTGAACGACGCGATGCAGGGGCTGGTGATGCTGCTCGGCACCGTGCTGCTGCTGGTGGCGGTGATCCACGCCGCCGGCGGACTGGACAGCGCGGTGCACAAGCTGCAGCAGATCGATCCGGCGCTGGTGTCGCCACAGGGCGGCGATCAGATCCTCAGCCTGCCGTTTATGGCGTCGTTCTGGATCCTGGTGTGCTTCGGGGTGATCGGCCTGCCGCACACCGCCGTGCGCTGCATCTCCTACAAGGACAGCAAGGCGGTGCATCGCGGCATTCTGCTCGGCACCGTGGTGGTGGCGGTGCTGATGTTCGGCATGCACCTGGCCGGCGCGCTCGGCCGCGCGGTGTTGCCGGATCTCAAGATCCCCGATCAGGTGATCCCGACGCTGATGATCACCGTGCTGCCGCCGTACGCCGCCGGGATCTTTTTGGCGGCGCCGATGGCGGCGATCATGTCGACCATCAACGCCCAGCTGCTGCAATCCTCCGCCACCATCATCAAGGATCTCTACCTGGGCGTGCGGCCGCAGCAGATCCACAACGAGCGGTTGATCAAGCGCTTCTCCAGCCTGACCACGCTGATCCTTGGCCTGCTGGTGCTGCTGGCGGCCTGGCGACCGCCGGAGATGATCATCTGGCTCAACCTGCTGGCTTTCGGCGGGCTGGAGGCGGTTTTCCTGTGGCCGTTGGTGCTGGGCCTGTATTGGGAACGCGCCAATGCTCAGGGAGCGCTTAGCTCAATGGTGTCGGGTGCGGTATGCTATACGCTATTGGCCAGCTTCAACCTGCAGCCGGCGGGGCTGCACCCTATCGTGCCTTCGCTGTTGCTCAGCCTGTTGGCGTTTTATTTCGGTAACGTCGTCGGCGAAAAGCGCCGGGCGGCGTCATCATTACCCTCTTGAAGAGAATTGCTATGCCTTGGATCCAACTCAAACTGAACACCACCGGCAGCCAGGCGGAAGACCTGAGCGACGCGCTGGTGGAAAGCGGCGCCGTGTCGGTGACTTTCCAGGACACCCACGACAACCCGGTGTTCGAACCCTTGCCGGGTGAAACCCTGCTGTGGGGCGATACCGACGTGATCGGCCTGTACGACGCGGAAACCGATATGGCCGAGGTGGTGGCGATGCTGGAACAGCACCCGCTGCTGGGCGCCGGTTTCCGCCACAAGATAGAACAGCTGGAAGACAAGGACTGGGAGCGCGAGTGGATGGACAACTTCCACCCGATGCGCTTCGGCGAGCGCTTGTGGATCTGCCCGAGCTGGCGTGACGTGCCGGATCCCGACGCGGTCAACGTGATGCTCGATCCGGGCCTGGCGTTCGGCACCGGCACCCACCCGACCACGGCGCTGTGCCTGCAGTGGCTGGACGGCCTCGATCTGGCCGGCAAAACCGTTATCGACTTCGGTTGCGGTTCCGGCATCCTGGCAATCGCCGCCCTGAAGCTGGGTGCAGCGCGCGCTATCGGCATCGATATCGATCCCCAGGCCATTCAGGCCAGCCGCGACAACGCGCAGCGTAACGGCGTTTCAGAGCGTCTGGAGCTGTATCTGCCGAAAGACCAGCCGGCGGACCTGCTGGCTGACGTGGTGGTCGCCAACATCCTCGCCGGCCCGCTGCGCGAGCTGGCGCCGCTGATCGGCTGCCTGCCGAAGGCCGGTGGTCATCTGGGGCTGTCCGGCGTGCTGGCCAGCCAGGCCAGCAGCGTTGCGCAAGCCTACGAAGAGAAGTTCACGCTCGACCCGGTCGCCGAGCGTGAAGAGTGGTGTCGCATCACCGGCCGCCGCAAGTAAGCGTCACGGTCTATTGCCCCCTCATCCACCGGCCCTGCGCCGGTGGATTTTTTTTGCCTGACGATCGGCCTGCGGGCGAGACAAAATTTTATGCAATTTTTCGCCGCTCAACGACGGATCGCCCTGACAATGCGCCTTCCAGACAGGCTATCTCGGCAAAAAACGCGGGTGAATGCAGATAATATTCTGCGCAAAGGCGAATATTTTGCCGCACACAAAATAAGCACTTTTCGTCAACTTATTGTAAAATATATATAATATTTTTATGAATCACCGCGTAGCGTATTTTTCGTCCTAATATCGGGCCAATTGGTTAAAGTTTGGCCTTTCATCTCGACGCAAAAATGCGTAATATACGCGCCCTTGCGGACACAGTATGGTCACTCTTTGTCTATGCGCATTGGACACCACCAGCTTACTAATTGCCTGATTGCGGCCCCGATGGCCGGTATTACAGATCGCCCGTTCAGAACCCTCTGTCATGCAATGGGTGCTGGGATGGCTGTATCCGAAATGCTCTCCTCCAACCCGGAGGTGTGGCGGACGGATAAGTCGCGTCTGCGTATGGTGCATAGCGATGAACCAGGGATCCGCTCCGTGCAGATTGCCGGATGCGATCCTGATGATATGGCCGCCGCCGCACGTATCAACGTGGCCAGCGGCGCGCAGATCATCGACATCAATATGGGATGCCCTGCCAAAAAAGTGAACCGGAAGCTTGCCGGGTCCGCCTTGTTGCAGTACCCGGATCTGGTAAAACGGATCCTCCACGCGGTGGTTGACGCGGTGGATGTGCCGGTAACGCTGAAGATTCGCACCGGCTGGGCGCCAGAGCATCGTAACTGTGTAGAGATTGCCCAACTGGCCGAAGACTGTGGTATTCAGGCCCTGACGATTCACGGCCGAACCCGCGCCTGTCTGTTTAACGGCGACGCGGAATACGACAGCATTCGGGCAGTTAAGCAGAGTGTTTCCATTCCGATTATCGCGAATGGGGATATTACTGACCCGCATAAAGCCAGAGCAGTGCTCGACTACACCGGGGCCGACGCCCTGATGATAGGCCGCGCTGCTCAGGGGAGACCCTGGATCTTCCGGGAAATCCAGCATTATCTGGACACTGGGGAGCTGCTGCCGCCGCTGCCGCTTGGCGAGGTGAAGCGCTTGTTGATTGGGCACATTCGGGAATTGCACGGCTTCTATGGCCAAGGCAAGGGATTCCGGATTGCTCGTAAGCACGTGTCCTGGTATCTCCAGGAACACGCTCCGAATGACCAGTTTCGGCGCACATTCAACGCCATAGAGGATGCCAGCGAACAGCTGGAGGCGTTGGAGGCATATTTCGAAAATCTTAGCGTAAAAAAAGAGCTGACAGAACTATGTTCGAACAACGCGTAAATTCTGACGTACTGACCGTTTCTACCGTTAACTCACAAGATCAGGTGACTCAAAAGCCTCTGCGTGACTCGGTTAAACAAGCACTGAAGAACTATTTTGCTCAACTGAACGGTCAAGACGTAAATGACCTGTATGAGCTGGTACTGGCTGAAGTTGAACAGCCACTGTTGGACATGGTGATGCAATACACCCGTGGCAACCAGACCCGCGCAGCCCTGATGATGGGCATCAACCGCGGCACGCTGCGTAAGAAGCTGAAAAAATACGGCATGAACTGATACTAGTCAGTTAACGTGTTGAAAAGGCGCAACCTTGCAAGAGGCGGCGCCTTTTTCTTTTGGGGCATGCCCGTTTTGCAGGCAATAAAAAAGGCCGCAGCGCGGCCCTTGGGGTAAAGCTGAGACCTTATTCGGTCGCTTTGTTCTTGAGGCTTTCCGCCCCTTGCTTGGTCTTATCCCAAGCCTTCTCCGTACCCTGTTTGGTGGAGTGCCAGGCCTTTTGCGAGCCTTCGCTCACTTTGCTGCCGACGCTGTCGCTCTTGCCTTCAGCGGCGTGCTTGGCTTTCAGCTTCAGCTCTTCACCCTTGTCCTGAGACTGGTGCAGCTTTTCTTTGGCGGTATCCGCCCCTTTGTGCGCTTCGGCAACGACCTCGTTGCTGGCGTGAGCGGCGGTGTCGGTCGCGGTCTCAGCGGCGAACACCGGGGAAGCGAGCAGCAGTGCAGACAAGGCAATGATTGATTTCTTCATAAGTCCCTCTTTTTTCAGATACGTGCCATTCGTCATGAAACAAGATGGCATGAAACGCCCCTTGAACGATTTAAGAATAGGACTAAAACCAAAAAATCGATATAAAATTTTATTAAAAATAAATTTCTCATTTTTTTATGCCGTTCGAGCGAATCCCGGTCAAAAAGCACGAAAACGTTAAATTTTTCCTGCCACAAAACTATAATTTGTATGAATTTTTAACAAGCATTAACAGGGATGGATTCTATGGTTGCCGCGATCATTATCGGCATTTTCATCGTCAGCTTCTTCTACGCGCACTCCCGCGGCAAAGAGAAACAAAAGGTTACCCGCCAACTGTTCGATCACTCCACCTTTATGGGGCCGATCAACATGTTTATGACCGGTTTCTCCCGTTTGCCCGCCAAACAGCCCTATTTCGACGAAAAAGGCTTCCCGGAGCTGCAGACGCTGACCGACAACTGGCAGGTGATCCGCGAAGAAGCGGTGCGCCTGCAGGATCACATCAAAAAGGCGCAGTCGCACAACGATGCCGGCTTCAACACCTTCTTCAAACGCGGCTGGAAACGTTTCTATCTGAAATGGTACAGCGACAGTCACCCTTCGGCGCAGACGCTGTGCCCGCAAACCGTCGAGCTGCTCAACCGCATCCCGTCGGTCAAGGCGGCGATGTTCGCCGAGCTGCCGCCCGGCAGCCATTTGGGTAAACACCGCGACCCTTACGCCGGCTCGGTGCGCTATCACCTGGGGCTGATGACGCCCAACGACGATCGCTGCTTCATCGAAGTGGATGGCGAACAGCACAGCTGGCGTGACGGCGAGGCGGTGATCTTCGACGAAACCTACGTGCACTGGGCACAGAACGACACCGACCAGACGCGCATCATTCTATTTTGCGACGTCGAGCGGCCGATGAAGTGGCGCTGGGCGCAGGCGGTCAACCACTGGGTCGGCTCTACGCTGATGTCTGCGGCCAGCTCGCCGAATGACGACCAGGACCGCACCGGCGGCATCAACCGCATCTTCAAATACGTCAACGCGGTGCGCGATGCCGGTCAGCGCCTGAAAGCACGCAACCGCCGCGGTTACTACCTGCTGAAATGGCTGGTGATCGCTGCAATCTTCGCCGCGATTATCATTCCCAGCCTATAAAACGCGCCAATCTTCAACTTAGGGGCAACGCGAATGAGAATATTCGCATGCCCCTCTTCCGCCACACCCCGTACCCTGTGCTAGCATAAGCATTCCTAGAGCCGCCTCCGCTGGCCAACAGCTATCCCTCCGAAGCCTGATAGCAGCGCAAACCGCCCTTCGAATGTAAATGTTTAGTCAATTATGGAATCCCGACTAAACCCTGGTCGTGCCCGGGTGTCTGAGTGGTCGTATCGCTATCGAGTGGAACCTTTATGCGTTACAGCTTGCTGCCCCTTTTTAACGTATAAAACGAGTTTCTATGAAATCAGCCAAAGCATTTCAACTGGCCTTGCTGCACCCGCGCTACTGGCTCACCTGGTTCGGCCTCGCCCTGCTGTTCCTGCTGGTCCAGCTCCCCTATCCGTTGCTTTACCGGCTGGGGGTGTGGATGGGGCGTACCTCGATGCGTTTTCTCAAGCGTCGCGTCGCCATCACCCGCCGCAACCTCGAGCTGTGCTTCCCCGAGATGGACGAAGCGCAGCGCGAGCGCAAAGTGGTGGGCAACTTCGAATCGCTCGGCATGGGCCTGTTGGAAACCGGCATGGCCTGGTTCTGGCCGGATAAACGCGTCAAGCGCTGGTTCAACGTCTCCGGCATCAACCACCTCAACCTGGCGCAGCGTGACGATCGCGGCGTGCTGGTGATCGGCGTCCACTTTATGTCGCTGGAGCTGGGCGGCCGGGCTATGGGCCTGTGTCAGCCGATGATGGCGATGTACCGTCCACACAACAACAAAGCGATGGAGTGGGCCCAGACCAAGGGCCGTATGCGCTCCAACAAGGCGATGATCGATCGCAAGGATCTGCGCGGCATGGTGCACGCACTCAAGCGCGGCGAGGCGGTGTGGTTCGCGCCGGATCAGGACTACGGCCCGCGCGGCAGCGTATTCGCCCCGCTGTTCGCCGTCGATCAGGCCGCGACCACCAGCGGCACCTTTATGCTGGCGCGCATGGCCAACCCGGCGCTGGTGCCGGTGGTGCTGATCCGCCGCGAAGGGGGCCGTGGTTACGACCTGCTGATTCAACCGGCCCTGGAAGACTATCCGCTCAGCGACGAGCAGGCGGCGGCGGCCTATATGAACAAAGTGATCGAGAAAGAGATCCTGCGGGCACCGGAGCAATATCTGTGGCTGCACCGCCGCTTCAAAACCCGGCCGGTCGGCGCGCCGTCGCTTTACTGAACCCTTTTTCCAGCCCGGCCGACGCCGGGCTTTTTTGTGCGCAGCGTTTAAAAAATCTGCGGTTCACGATCCCGCTTTCCTGTAATCTCCTTTTTTACCCGCACAGGAAAGGAAATGATGAAAGCTCAAGTCCGCATTGCTCTGGTCGGTGATTACACCCCGCAAGCCGTGGCCCATCAGGCCATCCCCGTAGCGCTCCAGCTCACCGCCGCCCACCTCGATATCGACGTGCAGCCCCAGTGGCTACCGACCGACACCCTGACCTCCCCCGACGTCCTGCAAGATTTCGACGCCATCTGGGTGGTACCGGGCAGCCCGTATCGTCACGACGACGGTGCTTTTATGGCGATCCGTCATGCGCGGGAAAACGACGTGCCGTTCCTCGGCTCCTGCGGCGGTTTTCAATACGCGATCGTCGAGTACGCCCGCAACGTGATGGGCTGGCACGACGCCGGTCATGCGGAAACCGACAGCGGTGGCCGGCTGGTGATCGCTCCGCTTAGCTGCTCGCTGGTGGAAAAAACCGGCGACATCGTTTTCCAGCCCGACACCCGCGTCGCACGGGCCTACGGCAGCCTGAACACCCATGAAGGCTACCACTGCAACTTCGGCGTCAATCCGGAATTCGTCGTCGATCTGCAACGCTTCCCGCTGGTCATCAGCGGCCACGACAGCGAAGGCGACGTGCGCGCCATCGAACTGCCGGCTCACCGTTTTTACGTCGCTACGCTGTTCCAGTCGGAACGCGCCGCGCTGCGCGGCGAGCTATCACCGCTGGTGGTGGAGCTCGTCAAAACCGCCGCCAACGGGTAAAAAAAAAGCCCTCTTGCGAGGGCTTTCTCATCGGATACATCCCGCCGGCTTACGCCTGTCCGAGCTCGCGCAACGCCAGATTGAAGTGTTGCCCCAGCTCACGCCGATGAACCGGATGCTCCATCATCGACACATGGTCGCCGTTGACCTGGCTGACGCGGACGGTCGCCGGCGGCAGCAGCTTATCCCATCCCAACGCGGAAGCGTCTTCGCGGCAATATCCCGCCTGCTTGATCTTCTGCCAATACGCCTGGAACTGTGCGTTCTGCGAATTGACGGAAACCTGCTCCTGCTTCGCCTTGAACAGATGGATTTTCAGCGATGCGGGCTGCACCAGGGTCGCTTCCACCAGTTTGGCGTAGTGGTGCCGCTGCTGCCAGAGCGCCGCCTCGTCGGCCACTTCCTCACGCTGAGTCTTGATCCCGGCGCGTTGCACGGCCGCGATCGCCTCCGGCAACGGCAGCTCGGCCAACTGCTGACAGAACTGCGGATCCGGCCTTTCCTGCGTTGACTCCACCCAGTTCAGCAACAGCTGGACCGGGCTGTGCATTGCCGCCACCGGCCGCAACGTGTCGATCAGCCCCAGGAAAGCGACCGCTTCCCCGGCCGATTGCAGCTGCTCGGCGATGGCATAGGCCAACACCCCGCCGGAAGAGTACCCCGCCAGATGGTATGGCCCCTGCGGCTGCACTTCGCGAATCAACGCCACGGCGCTGGCGGCCATATCGGACATGGTGGCCGGCTTCTCCTCCACCGCCGGCCACGGCACGGCGTAGACCGGGAAGGTCTCGTCGATCTCCTTGGCCAATTCAAACACGTAGGAGTGGTCGCCAAAGCCGGTCGGGACGAAGAACAGCGGCGGCCGGCTGCCGCTGCTGCGAGCCGGCACCGCTTTACGCAGCGGAGCCTCGGCGGTGCGACGATCTATCCGCTCGGCCAGCTCGGCCAATATCGGATGGTTGAAGATCGCCTGTACCGGCAAGGTGATGCCTTGCTGACGCAGCTGGCTGGAAAGACGTACCGCCAGCAGCGAATGGCCACCGAGCTCGAAGAAATTGTCGTGACGCCCTATCTGGCCAATCTCGAGCAGCTCACACCATACCCGTGCCAGCGTCGTTTCGGTCTCCCCCTGAGGCGCCGCATACTCCCGAGTGCCGACTGCCGTGCGCTCCGGCTCCGGCAAGGCGCGCCGATCCAGCTTGCCGTTGGCGGTCAACGGCAGCGCATCCAGCCAGACATAAGCCGACGGCACCATGTACTCCGGCAAACGTTCGCTCAGATAGGCCCGTAGCTGTCCCTGCAACGCGCTGCGGTCAACGTCGGCCGTCGGTACGATCCAGGCGACCAGGCGCGGATGATGTTCCGTCGAACAAACCTGCACCACCGCTTCCCGCACCCACGGGCTCGCCGCCAGCTGCACCTCAATCTCGCCCGGTTCGATGCGGAACCCGCGCAGCTTGATCTGCTGATCGCATCGCCCCTGGTATTCAAGACTGCCGTCCGGCAAATAACGCGCCAGATCGCCGGTGCGATACATGCGGCCGCCACCGACCGGATTGAACGGATCGCTCAGGAAGCGCTGTGCCGTCAGTTCCGGTCGGTTCAGGTAGCCCAACGCCACCCCCACGCCGCCGATGTGCAATTCCCCCACCGCCCCCATCGGCACCGGGCGCCCGCGGGCGTCCAGCAAGTAAGCGCGGGTATTGCCGATCGGTTTCCCAATCGGCAAGCGCGCCTCCCCCTCAGCCCGCTCGATACGTGCCGTTGTCGCAAAGGTGGTGGTCTCCGTCGGCCCATAGGCATGGATCAGGTGCACCGGCCCCCGCTCTTGCAACAGCCGCGCATAAGCGCCCGGATCCTCTTTCTCCCCTCCGCTAATCAGATATTTCAACTGCGCCAGTGCGCCGCTGATGCTGTGCACATACTGATTGAACAGCGCGGTAGTCAAGAACAGCGTGGTGATGCGATGGCGTTGCAGTTCGGCCGCCAGACGCTCGGCCTCCATCATCACTTCCGGCGCGATCACCACCAGCGCACCGCCATTCAACAGAGCGGCCCAAACCTCCATCGTGCTGGCATCAAACGCCGGGTTGGCGGCAAAGGCGATGCGGTCGTCGGCGTCAAAGGCGGCGTAGCGGTTGTTGCGCACCAGACGCGTGATCCCCTGGTGCGGCGTCATGACGCCTTTCGGCGTACCGGTCGAGCC
This sequence comes from Serratia sp. A07, assembly GCF_058725505.1. Lineage (NCBI taxonomy): Bacteria > Pseudomonadati > Pseudomonadota > Gammaproteobacteria > Enterobacterales > Yersiniaceae > Serratia > Serratia sp. A07. Next base: position 1,058 of record NZ_JBZXDO010000005.1, on the reverse strand, counting down.
GGAGGTATACATGATGTAGGCCGTCGCGCCGCTCGACACGCGCAACGCCGGGTTACCGACATGACCTTCAGCTTCGCGATCCTCGACCGTCAGCTGCGGAATGCTTTCGTCGCCGACGGCGTCCGTCAGCATCAGGCAGGCGCCGCTGTCATCGGCGATCCACGCCTGGCGCGCGGCCGGCAGTTGCGGATCGATAGGGACATACGCCGCCCCGGCCTTGATTACCGCCAATTGGGCGCAGACCAGTTCGATGCTGCGCGCCAGCCGCACCGCGACCCGGTCGCCCGGTTGTACGCCGCGCTCAATCAGCCGATGCGCCAACCGGTTGGCGCGCGCATTCAACTGTGCGTAGCTGAGCCGTTGCGCATCCTGAATCAAAGCGATGGCCTGCGGCGTCTGCCGCGCCTGCTGTTCAAACAGTTCGTGCACGCAGGTATCCGCCGGGTAAGCTTCCGCCGTATGATTCCAGCGGCACAGCTGCAGCGCATACTCTTCATCCGGCATCACCTCCAGTTCGCAGACCGGTGTCTGAGGCGCCTGCTCCAATGCCTGCGCCAATGCGCTCAACGCCTGCGCCATATAGCCGCACACGCGCTGCGCTTCAATCGGCTGCCTGACCTGCGCCGTCAGGCCCAGCGAATCACCGCCATCCTCGACCGACAGCACGAACGGATAGTTGGTACGTTCCTGGCTATCGAGCAGCGTCACGCCGGTCGGCAATGCGGTGTCCTCGCCGCTGTTATGCCGGTAGTTCAGCAGGGCACTGAACAGCGGCGTGCCTGCGGCGACGCCGCTGCAGCGCTGCGCCAACGCCAGCGGCGCATGCTCATGGGCCAGCAGCCCGCTCAGCCGGATGTGCGCCTGCAACACCGCCGATTCCGCGCCGACCTCGTTGACATCCAGCCGTAGCGGCAGAGTATTGATAAACAATCCGAGCGCCCGTTCCGCCCCGTCTCCGGCCTGCATGCGGCCCAACAATACGGTGCCGAACACCACCTCATCGCGGCCGGTAGCGCGCGCCAACACCTGCGCCCAGGCCAGGTGGCACAGGCTGGCCA